>NZ_JANDHW010000002.1:0-300000 GCF_024330105.1 Coprobacter tertius | reverse complement strand
TCGGAACCAACGTAAATGCTTACACCTCCTTCGACGAAACAGTATATAACCTATCTAATGTACCTACCATACGACAAGGTATCGTAGATAGTTGCTTACTTATCTTACACGACTGGGCTTCCCAAATAGCCTTGGAAGATAAAGAAATCGATGAGGAACGCGGAGTAATCAGAGAAGAATGGAGAACCCGTACCGACGCAAACATGAGAATGTGGGATATACTTATACCTACCATGTTCGAAGGTAGCCAGTATGCCAATAGAATGCCGATCGGAACAATGGATGTTGTTATGAATTTCCCCTATAAAACATTACGGGATTATTATCATAAATGGTATCGCCCCGACCAGCAGGGAATCATCGTAGTAGGAGACATAAACGCAGAGAAAGTAGAAGCAGAAATTAAAAAAATATTCGGAGCCATACCCATGCCTGCAAATGCCGCCGAACGCATATACTATACCGTACCGGACAATAAAGAGCCGATTGTAGTAGTAGGGAAAGATAAAGAAGCCACTTCTACGGGTGTTATGGTTTTCTTTAAACACGAACCGATACCTAAAGAACTGAAAGCAACGATAGCAGGGATAGCCCAAGCATATATTCAGGCTGTAGCAAATATGATGATTAATGCAAGACTTTCAGAAATCGCGCAAAAACCCGATGCACCTTTTCTGAGGGCTTATACTTACGACGGAAATTTCTTTGTTTCAAAAACCAAAGATGCATTTACCGTAGAGGCATTAAGTAAAGAAGGTGAATCAGCTAAAGCACTGAAAGCCGTTTTAGTAGAAATAGAAAGAGCCAATAAATACGGATTTACACCTTCTGAATACGACCGGGCAAAAGCCAGTTTACTAAGTATGGTCGAACAAGTTTATAATGAAAAGGATAAAACCCGGAACAGTTCTTATGTAGAAGAATATGTGAATCATTTTATCGACGGAGGAGCCATCCCCGGAATCGAAACCGAATATAACCTTTATAAGCATTTGGCTTCTGAAATATCCCTCGAAGATATAAATAAATATATCGAAAAAAGAATCACAGACGACAATATCGTTGTTGCGATCACAGGTCCAGATAAAGAAGGAGTCGACTACCCTTCGGAATCCGACGTTTTAGAAATTATAAAAAATACGCATACCGAAAATCTAACTCCTTATGAAGATAAAACATTCGACGAACCACTGATATCCGAAGAACCCGTACCGGGAAAAATTATAAAAAAACAACAAGAAAAGGATTTCGGAACTACCGTTTGGACACTCTCTAACGGCGCTAAAGTAGTTATTAAACCGACCGACTATAAAAACGATGAAATTTTATTCAATGCCAGCAGTAAAGGCGGAAGCAACCTTTATCCCACTAAAGACATTGTCAATCTCGACGTATTCAATTCTGTCATCGATTTGAGTAAAAACGGTAATTTTACTAATATCGATTTAAAGAAAATGCTCGCAGGCAAGCAAGTCAGTGTTTCTTTACAATTAGGAGACTATTCCGAAAGTGTTTCAGGAACGAGTACTCCAAAAGATCTGGAAACTATGTTGCAACTGGTTTACCTGAGCATGACAGATATAAATAAAGACGAAAATGCATACATGTCTTGGAAACAAAGAATGGCTTCAGCACTCCGCAATCAGGAAGCCAGCCCTCAAAAAGCACTCAGAGACACCTTAAATGTCGCTATGTGGAACAACAATCCGCGAGCAAAGAATCTGACAGCCGAAGACCTCGATAAAATCGATTATGATCGTATCCTTACTATTTGGAAAGAACGGTTCGGTGACGCATCTGATTTTACATTTACGTTTGTCGGAAATATAGATACAGCACAGTTGAAACCTTTGGTCGAAAAATATATCGCTTCATTACCTTCGCTTCACCAAAAAGAAAAATCGGGAAAACCCCAAATGCAAATACGTAAAGGAAAATATGTAAACGATTTTAAACGGCAAATGGAAACCCCAAAATCAACGGTGTATATGATCTATTCGGGAAATATCAAATATTCACAGGAAGACGCCATTAAATTAAGCATGTTCGATCAGATTATGGATATTGTTTACACTGCTACCATCAGAGAAGAAGAAGGCGGTACTTATGGGGTAAGTACACAATCGAGCATGTCACGAAATCAAAATAACTGGATATTCATGATTGCTTTCGATACTAATCCCGAGATGCAGGAAAAAATGCAAAAAAGAGCTGTAGATGAACTGATGAAACAGGTCGACAATGGACCGTCTGAAGAAAACTTCAATAAAGTAAAAGAATATATGCTCAAACAATATAATGAGAACCTGCATGATAACGGATTCTGGCTCGGAAATATCGTTAATTATAAGCTTACCGGAAAAAATGAAATGAAACAGTATGAAGAAATCATTAAAAAACAAAGTCCCGAAACGATAAAAAAACTGGTAAAAAAATTATTTTCACAAGGTAACTATATACAAGTAACGATGGATGGCGTTGTCAAATAAAAAACGATCGAGCCGAAATTTATAAATTTAGATTCAATTTAAAGTTTATAATATTTTACAACAAATCCCCCCGGTTAAACCCAATTTTAACCGGGGGGATTTGTTGTAAATAATTATTACAGTCACAAATACATTGTTAAAAAAACCAACTTCCTATTTCAAAAATATACTAATATAAGTATACAGTTTCCTCAAAATATATCCATATTGTTTTTTTCAACATTATGTAAAATCTTTTTTACAACAAAATGTCAGTTCCTATTGTTATGGTTTAATTATGAAACATATCAACTATTAATCGTAATATGGAGACAATTCTGCATTTTTTCAGGACTTATCCCGAAATGGCGATATTTCTGACAATCGGTATCGGTTTCTGGGTAGGTACGCTAAAGTATAAAAGCTTTACTTTGGGCACAGTTACTTCGGTCCTGCTTATAGGAGTTTTGGTAGGACAAATGGATATACCTATCCCAGGACCTGTAAAATCGGTTTTCTTTCTTTTATTCTTATTTTCGATAGGTTATAGTGTAGGTCCGCAGTTTTTTCAATCTCTGAAAAGTGACGGTTTACCCCAGGTTGGTTTCGCCTGCGTACTTTGTATTTTGTGTCTTGTCGTAACAGTAGTAATTGCCAAAATACTGGGCTATAACCCGGGAGAAGCCATCGGCTTATTTGCCGGAGCTCAAACAATATCAGCTGTCATCGGAGTAGGTACCGATACGATAGGAACACTCGGTAACAGCCCTGAAGAAAAAAAAGCATGGCTCGACATTATTCCCGTTTGTTATGCCGTAACCTATATTTACGGGACCATAGGATCGGCCTATATATTAGGAACAATCGGACCTAAAATGCTGGGAGGACTCGAAAAGGTAAAGCAAAAAACCCGTGAACTCGAAAACGAGATGCGCAAAGGGGATATCGAGGACGATCCCGCACTTATCAATGCCAATCGTCCTGTCGTTTTCAGGGCTTATTGTGCTTGCAACGATTGGTTCTCGACTCCTCGTACAGTTGCAGATATTGAAAAGAAACTACAGGATATGGGTCGTCGTATTTTTGTAGAAAGAGTACGCTCTGCCGGAAAAATAGTAGAAGTCACGCCACAACTCATTATTAAACAAAAAGATGAACTCGTTTTAAGCGGACGCCGTGAAATCATTATAGAAGACGAAAGCTGGATCGGTGAAGAAGTGAACGACCCAGAATTGTTGACATTCCCGGTAGAAGATATATTCGTAATGCTTACAAAAAAAACAGCGAAAGGAAAAACCCTCTCCGAATTACGCCGACAAGAATTCATGCATGGCATCATGATAAAAAACATTAAAAGAACCGGAGTACAAATTCCCGTAATGGCCAATACAAAATTACAAAGTGGCGACCTTTTAGAAATCGTCGGAATGCAAAACGACATCAAACAAGCTGCACCCAATTTAGGCTATATCGATAGGCCGACCAATAAAACCGATATGATATTCGTCGGACTGGGTATCTTGATCGGTGGTATCATCGGAGCCTTATCTATACACTTGGGTGGTATTCCTATCAGTCTGAGCACAAGCGGAGGAGCACTACTTTCCGGCTTATTCTTCGGATGGCTCCGAACCAAACACCCGACCTTCGGACGTATCCCGGAACCGGCTGTTTGGATATTCAATAATCTCGGCCTTAATATGTTCATTGCAGTTATCGGTATAACGGCCGGCCCTACATTCCTTACCGGAATCAAAGAAATGGGTTTTGTCATATTTTTCGCCGGTATATTGGCAACCTCTATTCCATTATTCCTCGGAATCTGGATCGGAAATAAAATATTCAAATTCCATCCGGCCATCAACTTAGGGTGTAACGCCGGTAGCCGTACGACTACAGCCGCTTTAGGAGCCATTCAGGAATCACTCGAAAGTACCGTTCCGGCACTGGGATATACTGTTACCTATGCCGTAGGAAACACCCTACTTATATTATGGGGAGTCGTAATCGTACTGTTTATGGCATAATACAATAAAAGTTGACAAATCGTTATTAAATACAATAATTTATGGATTGTAAAGAAAAATTACCCTCCGCGCTGATGAAAGGTTACAGCCGGAAATTTGAAGAAGGGTTGGAACAGATGAGCCCTTTCGAAATAAAAAACAAACTCATCGAGTTTGCCGAAGAACATACTCGAAAAGCATTCTGCATGTTTCTGAATGCCGGTAGAGGAAACCCCAACTGGATCGCTACCGTACCCAGAGAAGCTTTTATCCTATTAAATAAATTCGGCATCGAAGAATGCAGACATACCTTCGACTTAAAAGAAGGTATAGCAGGTATACCTTTAGCAAAAGGTATCGCTAAAAGATTCGAAGAATTTATGATAAAGCACAAAGAAGAACAAGGAGCCGAGTTGTTGAGAGAAACTTATCATTATTTCATCGACGAAAAAAAAGCCGACCCCGATTCTCTTATTCACGAATGGGCTGAGGCTGTTGTCGGAGACCAATATCCGGTACCCGACCGTATTCTGAAATATACCGAAATTATCGTACAGGATTATCTGAAACAGGAAATGTGCGATCGACAACCGATAAATACGACATACGATTTATTTGCGACCGAAGGCGGTACAGCCGCCATGTGTTACATCTTTGATTCTTTGCAAGTAAATCACCTCATCGATAAAGGAGATCACATCGCCCTTATGACTCCTATATTTACTCCTTATATCGAAATCCCCGAACTCGATCGTTTCAGCTTTAAAGTTACAAAAGTGCAAGCTTCCCAAATGACCGAAAACGGGTTGCACACTTGGCAATATCCCGACTCTGAACTGGAAAAACTACGGGATCCGTCGATAAAGGTAATGTACATTGTAAACCCGAGTAATCCTCCCTCCTACACTCTCGACAAACGATCAATGGATAAAATCATCGGCATTGTCAAAAAAGATAATCCTAATCTGATGATTATTACCGATGACGTTTACGGTACATTCGTGCCTGATTTTAGATCTTTAATGTACGAGTTACCCGAAAATACACTTTGCGTATATTCATTCTCAAAATACTTCGGCGCAACCGGATGGCGTTTGGCCGTTATCGCTCTGAGCAAAGATAATATATATGATAAAATGATTGCAGAATTATCTGAGAAAGATACAAAAGACCTGCACAACCGATACAGTTCGATCACTCCGAACCCCGAAAAATTTAAATTTATCGACCGGATGGTAGCCGACAGCCGCATGGTGGCTCTTAACCATACAGCCGGACTATCTACACCCCAGCAAATGCAAATGTCCTTATTTGCAGCTTTCAGTCTTTTCGATAAACAGGATATCTACAAAAAGAAAATGCAGGCGATAATAAAGGAAAGACTCGACGCCATGTGGGAAAATACAGGATTCGAGCTCATAAAAGATCCGCTCAGAGCCGGGTATTATTCCGAAATAGATATCATGGTATGGGCCAAAAAATTATACGGTGATGAATTCGCCTGTTATCTCGAAGCTAATTACGATCCATTGGACTTCGTTATCCGACTGGCAAAAGATACCTGTATTGTTTTGCTGAATGGCAGCGGATTCGATGGACCCGACTGGTCGATACGCGCTTCCTTGGCTAACCTGGATAAAGACGAGTATAAAAAAATAGGTAAAGGGGTACGACTTCTTTTAGACGAATACGCACTCACCTGGAAAAAGTCTAAGAATAAAGAATGAGATTTTATCCATCACTTATTTTAACGGTTAACTGTCCGACAATTTTTTGTCGGACAGTTTTTTATAAATCGGCAAAAAGATGCTTAAAAAATTATGATAATTCATTTCATATTTTAACAATATGTTTCTATATTTGTAACTACTCAAAAACCTAAAAAGAGAATACAAATGAATAAGAAAATCGAAGAAGCTTTAAACGCACAAATCAATGCCGAATTTTGGTCGGCCTATCTTTATTTGTCTATGTCGGCAAATTTCGCTGTTAAAGGTAATCCCGGTTTCGCAAATTGGTTTGGAATACAATTCAAAGAAGAGCAAGATCACGCACAGATATTTATAAAATATCTGCTTTCACGCGGCGGGAAAGTCACACTTACCCCTATTGCAGGTGTAAAAACCGAATGGGAAAGCCCTCTCGATGCATATATCGATACACTCGAACACGAAAAGAAAGTTACGGGAATGATAAACGATTTATATGCATTGGCGACAGAAGAAAAAGATTATGCGACACAGAGTATGCTGAAATGGTTTATCGACGAACAAGTTGAAGAAGAAGAAACCGCACAAGGTTTAATCGATAGTCTGAAAATGATTAAAGATAATGGTTTCGGTATATATATGCTCGACAAAGAATTAGGAGCCCGTACTTACAAACAGGCTGCTCCTTTAGTCGGAAATTGATACATATCTGTACCGACTGGAACAAAAAGGCTTTTCTGTGATATCGTTTTTCCGGAAAAGTCTTTTTTATATAAAATAGAAAAGCAATTCTTTTACTGCTCAATAATAAAAGCCAAACATACGCCGAATCGCATAAAATTTGTATTTTTGCACGACAAACGGGAAAAATGGGAACTACATTCGCTTACATTATTGAAATTATAGGAACACTCGCGTTCGCCATAAGCGGTATCCGATTGGCTTCGGCTAAAAAATTCGATTGGTTCGGGGCCTATGTCGTCGGCCTGGTAACTGCAATCGGAGGCGGTACCGTCAGAGACGTATTACTGAATTTACCTATTTTCTGGATGCAAGACAGTATATACCTCATCGTTACAGCCCTATCGCTTTTATTCGTCATCGTATTCGGCAAATATGTAATCAAGCTCAATAATACTTTTTTTATTTTTGATACTATCGGACTGGCACTATTTGTTGTAGTAGGGATACAAAAGTCTATTGCAACCGGCTATCCCTTTTGGGTAGCAATCATAATGGGTACGATAACGGGAGCATTCGGGAGCGTAATCAGAGACATACTTATCAACGAAGAACCATTGGTCTTCCGTAAAGACATTTATGCACTCGCCTGTGCTTTCGGAGGAATTGCATACTGGTTATGTTACCGGACGGGCATGAATGCGATCGCCACACAATCGATCGCCGCCGCAACGGTAATCGCAATACGGCTGGTTTCGGCAAAATACCATCTTAGTCTTCCCGTTCTCAAAAGTGAAGACGAATATATTACTCCCGTAAAAAATGAATCAGACATTGAAAATAGATAAAGAAATCATAAGGCAATTTACAAAATTCGTAGTTGTCGGATGCATCAATACCGGCGTATCTCTCGCCATAATTTATATTTTACAAAATATATTCGAGGTAAAATATACGACCGCAAACTTTATAGGTTATATTGCCGGACTCATCAACAGTTTTTTCTGGAATAAACTCTGGGTATTCCGCAAAAAAGACGGCCGGTTTATCAAAGAAGCTCTTCTCTTTACATTTACTTTCGGAATTTGTTATACCTTACAATACATCTGCCTACTGGTTATGGTAGAAAAAATAGGAATATCTCAAAACTGGGCTCAGCTTCTTTCTATGGGAATATATACGATTTTTAATTATATACTCAACAGGTACATAACCTTTAAAAATAAAAACGGTTTATGAAACTAAGCGTTATCATACCCTGCTACAATGAAGAAGAAGTCATTCATACTTCTTATCAACGTTTTACCGATGTAATGCGTACTAATAGTTACGACTACGAATTAGTAATGATCAATGACGGCAGTCGCGACAATACATTAAATATACTCACGGAATTAGCCCATAAAGACAAGAATGTAAAAGTAATTTCTTTTTCACGTAACTTCGGTCATCAGAATGCCGTTACCGCCGGGTTACATAATTGTACCGGAGATGTCGCAGTCATTATCGATGCCGATTTACAGGATCCCCCCGAAGTAATTCCCCAAATGATAGAAACTTACGTTCAGGAAGGCAGCAACGTAGTATACGCTGTACGTAACCAACGTAAAGGCGAATCGCTTTTTAAATTGCTCACTGCCAAAATGTACTATCGTACATTGAATTATCTCTCCGATTTTTCTTTTCCTGTCGATACCGGAGATTTCAGACTCATAGACCGTCAGGTCATAAACACATTCAAAAAATTTCCAGAAAAACATAAATACTTGCGGGGATTATTTACCTGGATGGGATTTAAACAAACTCCTTTTTACTACGATCGGGATGAAAGAGCCGCCGGAAAAACAAAATATTCATTTGGAAAAATGATAAAACTCGCATCAGTAGGTATCTTCGGCTTTTCCAAAAAGCCCTTGAAATTAGCCATTTCACTGGGAAGTATTTCTATGATTTTTGCTTTAGGACTCGTTATCTGGATTCTTTACCTACAATTATTTGCGGTAGACAAAGTCGTACCGGGCTGGTCTTCTACGATTATTACAATTTTATTCTTAGGAGGGATACAATTATTTACAATAGGAATTTTGGGAGAATATATCGGAAATATATTCGACGAAACAAAAAACCGTCCTGAATATATTATACAAGAAAAGTTAAATTTCGATACAGATACACCTAAAAAAGAAAAAACACATGCGCCTGAACTCTAAAGCCACTCTGTTTATCCTTGTTTTCTCTGTAAGTGTGCTTACTTTACTTCCCTTCTTAGGGCTTACCGATTTCCACACCAAAGGAGAACCCCGAGAAGCGATTGTTTCGGTAAGTATGATCCAGACCGATAATTGGGTATTACCCGAAAACAACGGTGGAGATATTGCATATAAACCGCCCATGTTTCATTGGATTGCAGCGGCTTTATCGATGCCGTACGGTACGGTAACCGAATTTTCGTCCCGGTTACCTTCTGCTTTAGCAACCATAATCCTTGCATTGTGTTGTTTTATGTTTTTTGCCAAACGTACGACCAACAATCTCGCATTTCTTACGACCTTGTTATTCCTGTCGGCTTTCGAAGTACATAGAGCCGCAATGGCAGCCCGGGTAGATATGGTGCTAACCCTGTTTATCGTAACAGCTCTTTTTCAATTATTTAAATGGACAGAAAAAGGGCTAAGGGGATTCCCGCTGATAGCAACTCTTCTTATGGGGGCAGCAACCCTCACCAAAGGACCTGTCGGCATTATTCTTCCCTGTCTCGTATCCGGAATATATCTACTCATAAAACGAGAAAAATTCTTAAGAATATGTCTGAAATTTATTCCCGTGGTCATTGTTTCCTGCATTCTTCCGGGAATATGGTATTATTTGGCATGGAAACAGGGGGGAGATAATTTTATCAACCTGGTAATAGAAGAAAATTTTGGACGCTTTATGGGTAAAATGTCCTATGAATCTCACGAACAATCTATTTTTTATTACATCTATACAACACTGGCCGGCTTCATTCCTTGGTCGATATTAGTTGTTATCTCATTATTCTCTTTCCGACCGAAAAAAATAAAAGGGAAACCGACGGAATGGTGGAATTATTTTAAGAATTACATAAAAACAATGGATAGTGTCAGATTATTTTCATTACTATCTTTCGCTGTTATTTTCGTTTTCTATTGTATTCCTAAAAGCAAGCGATCGGTTTACCTTTTACCCGTATATCCTTTTCTGGCTTATTTTTTGGCAGAATATATGCTATGGCTGATACAAAACAGATCAAAAGTATGGAAAATTTTCGGAGCCTTTTTATCTATTCTCACCTCACTGGTCATACTTATCTTCATTACCCTGAAAACCGGTTGGATAAATCCCGATATTCTACCTGCAAAATATTCAGCGCTAGCATCGCATTATATTACGGCTTTACAAACTCCCTGGAACATCGGAAGCATTCTATCTCTCATCGTACTTATCATCGTGCTTTATCATGTATATAAAAATAAACGTGACCTCACTATCAACAATCGATATTTATATACAATAGTAGCTCTGTTTTTCTGGTTGCAAATACTTCTCGACGCCTTTATTCTCCCGGGAATACTAAATGCCAAATCGATGCGTCCTTTTGCGGAACAAGTAAAAGAAACCGTTCCAACGGGAAATATATATTCCTACGTCAGCGCACCGATGATGCATTTTTTTATTGTAAATTTCTATAACGACAACCGGGTTATCGATTTCGAAAAAGAAAACAGACCGGAAACCGGTTTTCTTCTGGTCGGAAAACATGATTTTAACTTTATACAGGAAGAATACGGCAAAAAATATCATTTCGAACCGATACTTATCAGCGAGCGAAAAGGAAATGATGTAAAAGATATCATTTACCTGTACAAATTCACCGAAATAAAATAACAGGAATAAAAATAAAAAAGCCTGCGATCAAAAAAGAAATAGGATCGCAGGCTTTTGTCAGTTTATTGACTTATCAGTTTTGTCAACTTTTCAGGACTGAAGTTTTTGGCGATGATCACTCCCTGAGGATCGATCAGATAATTGCCAAACCCTTTTTGAAGGCGGAAATTACGGTAAATACCGGATGATTCACCTTCATTGTCATAGAATTGTGTATTTGTATCTACACCGTCGAGTCGTACCGTTTCACGATATACATTCTCATTCGGGTCGAATGAGATCGAAACGAAACGAACATCATCCTTGTTTATTCGTGAGATTTCATTGTTGAACCGTATATTCGAGATTCTCGAATTGGCATCGTAACTTGCCCAAAAATTTAAAACGACATATTTCCCTTTTGCACTATTCAAATCAAATTTTCCGGAAAGAGTATCGTCGATGGTAAATCCAGGAGCTGTTTCTCCTAATTTAACCCCCACCTTCGGACTCATGTCATTATGGGAGAACGAAAACAATAAAAATAATACAAATACAGCAAAAATAGACTTTACATTCTTCATGCTGATGTTTTATGATTCGCACTAAATCTGTATATGGGACTCCCGTCTGCATAATACAAACCCCGCTGATTTTCAGCAGTTAATCTATACCTTCAGAAGCGCTCTTCTTCAAGTAAAGATTTATAAAACGCTGCAAAGGTGCAAAAAATCCGGTTAACCGCAAAATATTATTTACATTTTTTCACGATCAGAGCAATCAATAACCTTCTCGATAACATTGTTTTATCTTTTTTCAATATTAAAATATCCCTTTTTTATGACCGGTTTTACCTTATAAAGTAGCTTGTAGAAAGGTTTTTTCCTATCTTTGTAGTTTATAAATTTGCAAAATTCAAACATGAATCAAAAGAACGAAATCATCCTTATCAGTATCTCCGGAGAAGATAGACCGGGAGTAACTTCTGCCTTAACCGAAATACTGGCCCGCTACGATGCTTTTATACTCGATATCGGACAGGCAGATATACACCATACATTATCTTTAGGAATTTTGTTCAAGACTACCGGAGATAAATCGGGCGAAATTCTTAAAGACCTCCTTTTTAAAGCATACGAACTCGATGTGAATATAAAATTTTCACCCATCAGTGAGAAAGAGTATTGCGAATGGGTATCGCAACAGGGTAAAAATCGCTATATCATTACTATCCTCGGTCGTAAAATTACAGCCCGACAAATCGCATCGGTTACACAAATCGTCGCCGATCAAGGGCTCAATATCGATGGCATACAACGTCTTACCGGCCGTATTCCGCTCGAAGAAAATGTACGTAGCCCCAAATCTTGCATAGAACTTTCGGTAAGAGGCAATCCGATCAACAAAGATGCAATGCAGTCGAGTTTTATGCAGCTTTCAGTAAACGAAGGGATGGATATATCGTTCCAACAAGATAATATGTTCCGCCGATGCAGAAGGCTCATCTGTTTCGATATGGACTCTACACTCATAGAAACAGAGGTAATCGACGAACTTGCCGTACGGGCTGGAGTAGGCGACGAAGTAAAAGCAATCACCGAAGCAGCCATGAGAGGTGAAATTGATTTTTGCGAGAGTTTTAAACAACGTGTTTCATTACTAAAAGGTCTCGACATATCGGTAATGGAAGAAATAGCAAAATCATTGCCAATAACGGAGGGTGTAGATCGGCTCATGCAGGTGCTGAAAACTGCCGGTTTTAAAATAGCTATCCTTTCAGGTGGATTTACCTATTTCGGCAATTATCTGAAAAAAAGATACGGAATCGATTATGTATATGCCAACGAGCTCGAAATAGAAGACGGTAAGCTGACCGGACGTTATCTCGGAGATATTGTAGATGGTCGTAGGAAAGCAGAGTTATTACGTCTTATTGCACAAGTAGAGAATGTAGATATCGCACAAACAATCGCTGTCGGAGACGGAGCAAACGATTTACCGATGCTAAATACGGCCGGCTTAGGTATCGCATACCATGCCAAACCTAAAGTAAAAGAAAACGCAACGCAATCGATCTCGACAATAGGTCTCGACGGTGTTCTTTATTTCATCGGTTTTAAAGACTCCTATTTCGAAGAGAAACAGCACTTACGATAAACCGTTTGTTGTCTACTCCGTTATATATTTAATAACGGATATACGGTTATATATCCAAAAAATCGTACTGTTGCTTCAATTTAAAGAAGAACGGCCGGTGTTATTTGACAAAAAACAATTAGCTTTGAAGGTCATATAATGACTCTCGGTAGGATATGAAAAAAATTATTTTATTCTTTTTATTCTTGTTCCCGGTATTGTCTCTTTGCCATGCTCAAACGGTAGGGCTCGTACTCAGCGGAGGAGGGGCGAAAGGAATAGCTCATATCGGAATTATCCAAGCCCTTGAAGAAAACAATGTTCCCATCGATTATATTGCCGGCACATCCATGGGAGCAATCGTCGGGGCCCTTTATGCAATGGGTTATACTCCTTCTGAAATGATGGAACTTATTAAATCTCCTGATTTTGTATCCTGGTCGACGGGGACAATGGAGGAAGATTATATTTACTATTTTAAAAAACCCGACCCGACACCCGAATTCGCTTCATTTAAAATCAGTTTACAGGATTCGAGTAAAATAACCCCTCATTTTTTACCTCAAAGCCTGATCAATCCCTTGCCTATGAATTTTGCTTTCATGCGTATTTTCGCTCCTTATACGGCACAATCAGCAGGTAATTTCAACAATCTTTTTGTTCCATTCAGAGCTGTTGCCTCCGACGTTTACCATAAAAGGCCGCTTATTCTTAAAAACGGAGATTTAGGGGATGCAGTACGGGCATCGATGAGCTTTCCGTTTGTGTTTAAACCCATCGAAATAGATAGTGTACTGGTTTACGACGGAGGTATTTATAATAATTTCCCCTTGGACGTTATGAAAGACGATTTCAATCCCGATATAATTATCGGGAGTAATGTCGCCTCGGCTCCAGAAAAGCCTGACGAAAATAATCTGATGGCACAGATTGAAAATATGGTCATGCAAAAAACGGATTATAATCTCGATGAAAAAGACGGAATTCTGCTCGATTTCGACTTAAAAGAATTCGGGCTTCTCGATTTTCCGAAAGCTGATGCCATTTTTAATATCGGATACGAGAAAGCCGAAACTATGATAGATTCGATTAAATCCAGAATTCCGAGAGAAGTATCTACCGACACAAGGGAGATGCAGAGGATGATTTTTAAAAGTAAAACGCCCGAACTGATCTTCAATAACATAACCGTAGAAGGTGGAAATCATTTTCAACAAAATTATATCAAAAGACAATTTCTACCCGACGAAAAAGATACGACATTTACACAGGAAGATGTAAAACGTTCTTATTATAAACTTTTGTCCGATTCTAAAATATCCGATCTCATACCGCATGCTATTTATAATGAAAAAACCGGATATTTTACACTCGACCTAAAAGCTAAAATACAAGATAACATAGCTTTGGGACTCGGAGGATATGTTTCCTCCGGTAATACCAACCAAATCTATTTAGGTGCAAAATATCGTACCCTTAATTTATACCCGATGGACATCGAAGTCAGCGGTCAAATCGGGCGTGCCTATAACGCAGGAACAGCCTCGGCCCGTTTCGAACTTCCGAGCCACATGCCCATGTACCTGAAGGTAATCGGCTCATATTCAAAGAAAAAATATTTCGAAAGCGAAAAACTTTTTTATACCGACGAATCGCCGACTTTTATCGCTAATGCCGAATCTTATGCAAAAATAAGGTTAGGATTACCATTCCTGACAACTGGCAAAACGGAGTTGACTGTTGGATACGGATTACTTTCGGATAATTATTATCAGTCGAACGTAGTAGATTATTCTCAAACAACAAGCGATAAAAGTAACTACAAATTTTTAATGGGATCGTTACGATTCGAGAAAAATACGCTCAATAGCTTCATGTTTCCGGTTACGGGAAGCAGCATATCGGTAATCGGTGAAGCAGCCTATGGAAAAGAATATTACTATGCAAGTAACGGAAAAACAAGGCCGAAACAATCTACCGATAAAGCCAAACATTCGTGGTTGCAAATGACAGCTCAGTCACAAAATTATTTCGGCTTAACTCCTAAATTCACTCTGGGAGTAAGAGGAGAATTGGTATTATCGAGCAAAAGTTTTTTCAATAATTATACCTCGACCATCATACAGGCTCCGGCATTTACACCTACACCACATAGCAAAATGGTATTTAATGAGGCGTTCAGGGCAACCCAGTACATAGCTGCAGGTATTCTGCCTATCTGGCATATCATAAACAAACTGCAACTGCGTACCGAGTTATATGGTTTTGTCCCTTTTTATAAAATCAAAAGTGAAAAAAATACCAACAAACCTTATTACGGGAAATTTATGCGCTCCTTTGAATATATTGGGGAAATAGCTCTCGTATATGATTTACCGTTTGCTTCTATAAGTATATATGTTAACAAATATAGCTACCCAAAAGACAATTGGAATTTTGGAGTCGGTCTCGGCTTCCTTTTATATAATCCTAAATTTTTAGAATAACGGAAAAATCCGTTTTTTACAATATTGCTGAACTATCGTACCTTTAAACTTGAGAATCTAAAAACATAGATTTTCCTCACAACTACATATTTATCAGAATATCCCATAAAAATCTTATATAAAAAAACAATCACTCATAAGTCTGCGTTTTACCTTATAAAACAGACGAAATCTGTCTGGCGAAATGATAATAAAAGAAATATTTATAAATTATTCTTATGGGAAAAAGTACATTGATAAATAACGTAGAGCTATTTAACGGAAAAGATAACAAAACGATTAAAGGAAATATTCTGATCGAAAACAATCTGATAAAAAAAATATCGGAACAACCGATAGAAACCGACGATCCGGAAACAGAAATTATTGAAGGACAAGGCAAATTTTTAATGCCCGGTCTTATCGACGCACACTGGCACGCTTATATGGCAGCTAATACCATGATAGACTTACTTACAGCAGATACGTCATATCCACAAATAAAAGCTGCCAAAGAAGCTGAAAATACTTTATTAAGAGGCTTTACCACCATTCGGGACGCCGGTGGACCTGTTTTTGGATTAAAACGTGCAATCGATGAAGGCATTGTTAATGGTCCCCGTATCTTCCCGAGCGGTTCGCTTATTTCCCAAACCGGAGGCCACGGAGATTTCAGAGCCGTATATGATATTCCTCACCCGTTTGATTGTGCTCTTACTCACACCGAAAAAATTGGAGCTGCCACCATTGCCGATGGGGTGGATGCCGTTACGGTAGCCGCCCGTAATAACATACGTTTGGGTGCAAGCCAGATTAAACTAATGGTAGGCGGCGGAGCTGCATCGCTATATGATCAGTTGGAAGACTCTCAATTTTTTGAAGAAGAAATAGAGGCTGCTGTAAAGGCTGCCGAAGATGCCGGCACTTACGTTATGGTACACGTTTATATCCCCGAAGGAATTGCCAGAGCTGTCCGGGCCGGCGTAAAAAGTATCGAACACGGACATCTCATTGACGAACCTACAATGAAACTGATTGCAGAAAACGATGTATGGATTTGCGTTCAACCTTTTACTAAAGACGATAATACATACCCGACTCCAAAACAACAGGAAAAACACGAAATGATCGTAAACGGTACCGATAATACCTACAAGTTGGCGAAAAAATATAAAGTAAAACTTGCTTGGGGAACCGATCTGCTATTCAACCCCGAAAATACTAAAAAACAGAATCAGGGAATCGGCAAGTTAACAAATTGGTTTTCTAATTTTGAAATACTAAAAATGATCACGTTCGATAACGGAACCTTACTCGGATTATCGGGAAGACGAAACCCTTATCCCGGAGAAATAGGAGTTCTTAAAGAAGGAGCTTTTGCGGATATGCTGTTACTCAAAAAAAATGCACTCGAAGACATCAATGTATTAGATTCCCCTCAAGATAACATTCTGATTATCATGAAAAACGGAAACATTTACAAAAATATTCTACAACCCTAAAAACAGACATAAAAGTATACCTGTTTTTTATTTAATTCATCCCCTAATAAACCTAAATAATACGATATGTAAAATATCTTTCAAAAAATAAACGGAAAATGCTTGGCATTTATGTTTTATTTCGTACATTTGCACCTGAAAAAATCAAAGCTGTCCTCGAACGGATTTTTTACGAGAAACCGTAAAGGTATGGCTGGAAGATAAGGTCCCGTAGCTTAACTGAATAGAGCATCTGACTACGGATCAGAAGGTTACAGGTTTGAATCCTGTCGGAGTCACAAAAAAGAGTTACATATATATGTAACTCTTTTTTTCAATCAGTTATACAGCCCGATTTACTTATTTATTCAGCCTGCATATACTACTAAGACATTATCTACACGGAGAATACGGATAGATATAAATTCACGATATTTTAGGTATCAAATGATAAAATACCTGTGAATTAACAAATGAAAAACAGGTTCCCAGTGGAGAAAAATATCGTTTTTCGATAGTAAAATATTTTTTCAAAAGACGTTCGAGATCGGTATAATAAAAACCCATATGCGTGAGATATTCACTATTTTCCCTAAAGTGTGGTAAAGTTTTTCCCAAAAAAGATAATCCTATATTTTTCCATGAATATATTTCTCTCCAAGAACCTCCGCTTCGACGTCTTAAAATTCCTTTTACCAGTACCGGCAATCCTTTTTCTATCGGAACCGATAAAACTACTCGTCCCTTTTCTGTAATTACCGAAAGCATTTTTTGCAACATATCTTCCTGCATATTTACGGTCATATGCTCCAAAACCTCAAAACAACATATATAATTAAATTTACCATTTTCTTGGACATAAGAAAGTACATCCTCCCACAAATTTACAATCTCAACAATATTATCACGTCTGGGTTTCATATAAGGTTCATATCCGAGAAGATCGCAAAAACCAGGGAAACAAGTATTCAGTTTATTCAAAAACATACCATCACCGCAACCAAAATCGAGAACAGACGTTCGACAACCTTCTGTAAAACTTATCGCCTCTACCGACCTGCAGAAACGTTTTCGATGCGAAAATCTCCTTAACAGGTTTTTCGCATTATATGTATAATCTTCGTAATTTGCCATCATTAACCGTATTAATCACCGCCACCGAATTTATTCAAATAATTCGAACACAACAAATTCTCTCGTATAAATGAACGTTTGATACAAAAAACAAATTTGAACTCTCCTACACAAAAACAGTTACTCCCTACAATACATAATAAAACGGCATAAAGATTGTTTCTTTATGCCGTTTTATTCTTAAAAAGCCACTTAGTCGAACATATGTTTTAATTTACTGAATATTTTATCTTTAACAGACTTTGTCGGCTTAAAGTTTTCCGATCCGCTCAATTTTTCGATCATTTTCTTTTCTTCTGCATTCAGCGACTCGGGAATATATACCGATACATTGACCAACAAATCGCCAACTCCATAACGATTCACCGAAGGCAAGCCTTTCCCTCTCAAACGCAACACTTTTCCGGGTTGAGTTCCCGGTTCGATCTTCACCTTAGCTTTACCGTCTATTGTCGGCACCTCTACCGAACCACCCAAAGCAGCTGTAGAAAAATCGAGTAATAAATTATAAATAAGGTCGTTCTCATCCCGTAACAGTTCGGGATGCTCTTCTTCTTCGATTAAAATCAGTAAATCTCCGTTTACCCCTCCATGACGGGCTGCATTACCTTTTCCGCTCATCGAGAGTTGCATTCCGTCGGCAACACCTGCTGGAATATTCAAAGTAATCACTTCTTCCTCGAGTCTTACACCTTCACCGTTACATTCTTTACATTTGCTCGTTATTATACGACCCTCACCGCCACATGTAGGACACGTCGTTGTCGATTGCATTGCCCCCAAAATGGTTTGCTGTACCCTTGTCACCACCCCGCTACCGTTACAAGTCGAACAGGTAGTATAGGATGTACCGTTCTCGGCGCCAGTTCCATTACAAGATTTGCACGCGACGTATTTTTTTACTTTTATTTTCTTTTCAACTCCAGTTGCTATTTCTTTGAGTGTGAGTTTTACTTTTACCCGTAAGTCCGAGCCACGGTTAACATGTCTTCGAGAACGACTTCCGCCGCCAAAACCGCTAAAACCACCGAAACCGCCGCCGAATATATCGCCAAAATGGGAAAAAATATCTTCCATCGACATTCCTGCACCACCAAAACCGCCGGCGCCGCTTGCACCGCCTACTCCTGCATGACCAAACTGATCATAACGGCCTCTTTTATCCGGATCGCTTAAGACCTCATAAGCCTCGGCAGCCTCTTTAAACTTTTCTTCCGCCACCTTATCTCCGGGATTTTTATCCGGATGGAATTGTATCGCTTTTTTCCGATATGCTTTTTTTATTTCTTCGGCTGTTGCGGTTTTAGAAACCTCCAGCACTTCGTAATAATCTCGCTTACTCATTAAAATATTTAATTTTTAATTATTCGCCAACTACTACCTTAGCGAAACGTATCACTTTATCATTTAGTGTGTAACCTTTTTGCACACAATCTATTACTTTGCCTTTCTGATCAGGATCAGGAGCCGGAAACATCGTAACTGCTTCGTGATATTCGGTATTGAAATCTTCTCCTTGTGCCGGAATCTCTTTTACCCCCTTCTGTTCGAGATAGGATTTAAACTTATTGTATATCAACAACATACCCTCTTTCACAGCTTCTACATCCGATGTATCACCAATTGAAAGTAAGCCTCGTTCGAAATCATCGATAACAGGAAGAATACCTTTTAAACAATCCTCATTGCCGTTTTTCAAGATTTCTGCCTTTTCCCGCAAAGTACGTTTACGGTAATTATCAAACTCAGCCATCAGCAGCAAATAATCTTTGTTCTGTTTTTCAATTTTCTCTTTCAGTTCGGCGACTTCCGCTGTCAGTTTGTCAGCGCTTTCTTCTTCCATTTCCGGAAGCATTTGTTCCTCATCAGTCATCCCCTTTTCATTTCTTTCCTTTTTATCGGGAGACTTACCATTAGCAAATTGTTTTTGAGCCTCGTTCTTCTTATTCTTCTTATCACTCATGGCTATATATTTTTCTTTTTTATTACTTGTTTAATTAATTAACGACACTTGCTATCGACGTCGCATTTGTTGCTACAAAAATACTGCCACTATATTGTTTCAGTATTTTTGTCATGTTTTGTCAGTTTTTTACGCTTTAAAATCCTTTTGCAGTAATTCTCTATCGAGGAGATACAAACCGACCCCGTCTCCGAGATTTTTAACTCTCGATATCAGTTCAGACATAGCAGACTCCTCTTCTACCCTACGTAAAATAAACCAATCGAGCATCGCACGTGTTGCCTTATCGTTTTCATTACGGGCTTCATCAGCCAAAGTATCAATAGAATCGGTAATTCTCACTAAATGTACCATCGCCCGATCGAGCGACTCGGATACATTACCGAAAGATACCGGTACATCCACTATATCGCCGAGTAATATACGGCCTTCCTGCTTTTGCACATAATCGATCATTTTAAATGTCTCTCTCTGTTCTTCTTCATACTGCCTCTGCATCCGATAAGAAAAACCGGGCCATCCCAACGCCGTAAAATGCAATGACAAAGACAGAAAAAAATGAGCCGACCATATCCCTGCATTTATCTGTGTATTCAGGGCTTCTTCCATTCGTTTCTTCAACATAATTAATGTTTTATAAGTTTCAGATTATTGAAACAGTATAACATTCATCAAGTTGAAAACGTTCAGATTAAAACCGGCACTCGCCGGTATATACGAAATCGTTAACGAAATATAACGACAACTCCTCCGGTATTTGTTCAAATATGCCGAAAACCGAAGAGCCCGAACCCGACATAGAAGCATACAAGGCCCCCATCCGATACATATCGTCCTTAACTTTGCTTATCTGCGGATATTTTGCAAAAACACTCGGTTCGAAATCATTGACAAGTCGCCCCTGCCATTCTCGTATGGGAAGCTTAATAATATCAGAAAGAGTCACTTCGGGAATTCGAGGTGTAACCCCGGCATAAGCTTCGGGAGTAGATACCATTACGGCAGGCTTTACCAAAACGATAGAATATCCAGATAATGTAATCCCGATTTCTTCCATTTCATCGCCTATTCCATGTGCCAACATCGGTCGGTTACGAATAAAAAAAGCACAATCGGCACCCAACTGAGAAGCATAACGGGATAAATCGTCATCTGAAAGCGGTAATTTAAAAGAATCTCTCAGCATGAGCAACATATCTGCCGCATCTGACGAACCGCCTCCCAATCCCGCTCCGAATGGAATAACTTTATGCAGGTAAACATCCACAGGAGGTAATTCGAATCGGACAGCCAACAAATCATAAGCCTTTACTACCAAATTCTTTGCCGGATCTCCACCGATATGTATACCGGAAAGATGCAGATTACAAGAACCTCCTACCACAGAAGGAACCACTTCTAAAGCATCCGTCAGATTTACCGGATAAAAAACGGTTTCGATATCGTGATAGCCGTCGGGACGTTTACGCAGGATATTCAATCCCAGATTTATTTTAGCATTCGGGAATAACAGCATGTCATTCAGCAAAAGTTTTTAATTCCACGTATTCTTAAGAGGTCGCAAAGATAGCTATTTTTCAATGTATAATCAACACCCTGTTCAGAAGATTCCTTTTTTTAATTTTGTTGATATAAAAACTTTCCTTACGTTTGTATTCACAATAAACCAAATCTTATTTCCCAATTAATGGAACAACGCCGCTCTAACTATCGATCGCCTAAAGCGACAAACCCGATCAGCGAATTAGGAAAACTGCAACCTCAGGCACAAGAACTCGAAGAAGCAGTATTGGGGGCGCTTATGCTCGAAAAAGATGCTTATGCTATCGTTAGCGATATTCTTAAACCCGATTGTTTTTACGAACATAAGCATCAGCTCATCTATTCGGCGATTGTCGACCTGGCTATGCAGCAAAAGCCGATCGATATGCTTACCGTAGCCGAACAGTTAAGACGAAGAGGGGAACTTGACGAAGTGGGAGGAGAATTTATAATCGCTGAACTGACCGGACGAGTAGCTTCTGCCGCTAATATAGAATTTCATGCCCGTATTATCGCTCAAAAATATCTGGCCCGCGAACTTATCCGCTTTTCGAGCGAAATTTCAACGAAAGCTTTCGATGAAACCAATGATGTAGATGACCTCATGCAGGAAGCAGAGGGGAAACTTTTCGAAATTTCTCAACGAAATGTAAAGAAAGACGTTACACAAATCAACCCCGTCATCAAAGAAGCTCTCGATATTCTTCAAATAGCATCTAATCGAAAAGACGGCCTCAGTGGACTTCAGACCGGATTCAACGATCTCGACAAAATAACATCCGGATGGCAAAACTCCGATTTGGTTATCATTGCAGCTCGTCCTGCAATGGGGAAAACTGCTTTTGTGCTCTCCATGGCTAAGAACATGGCGATAAATTACAATACACCGGTTGCGATGTTCTCGCTCGAAATGTCGAACGTGCAATTAGTAAATCGCCTTATTGTAAATACTTGCGAAATCCCGGGTGAAAAAATAAAAAGCGGACAACTGGCCCCATACGAATGGGAACAGCTCATGTCGAAAATAAAAGATCTTTACGACGCTCCTATATATATTGACGATACTCCCAGCCTTTCGGTATTCGAATTACGTACCAAAGCACGGCGACTGGTTCGCGAACACGGTGTAAAGATACTTATTATAGACTACCTACAGCTTATGAATGCAAGCGGTATGAGCTTCGGAAGCCGTGAACAGGAAATAAGTACGATCTCTCGATCTCTTAAAGGTCTGGCTAAAGAACTGAATATCCCTATCATCGCCCTTTCACAGCTTAACCGTAGTGTAGAAAACCGACAAGATAAAGATAAACGCCCTCAACTATCCGATCTTCGTGAATCGGGAGCTATCGAACAAGACGCCGATATGGTATGTTTTATACATCGTCCCGAATACTACAAGATTGTAGAAGACGAAGCCGGTCATTCTTTGGTGGGACTGGCCGAAATAATTATCGCCAAGCATCGTAACGGTGCTACAGGAAATGTGCGGATGAGATTTAAAGGCGAATACGCCCGTTTTCAAAATATAACTGACGATACTGAAATCGGTGGAACATTCGGGACCGGCATTACGACCGATAATTTACCGCCTATCGAAAATTTCAATGCAGGCCCCGATCCCGCCGCTGCTTTCCTTGCCGGAGAAAATGGGAACGAAGTACCTTTTTAAACTAAATAGAAAAGGATGGCAATTACCATCCTTTTTATATTTCTGAAAAAAGACATATTACTATTCTCTTTTAAAAGCAACATATTTTTGTTCGGTAGGTACATAATCCTCACTATCCCACAATGTGCTTGTTATCATCAGGTCTGCACTATACCGGTTACAGGCAATTGGTATATTATGTATACGACATTGACGCAACAACATTTGTATATCGGCTTCGTGAGGCTGAGCATTCAAGTCATCGATCAGGAAAATAGCTAAATCGATCTCTTTCTTAACGACCATTGCGGCAATTTCAGCATCTCCACCCATCGGACCTGAATTCATACAAGTTATTTCCGCCTCGATTCCTTTCTCTTCAAACGCTTTTTTCACAAGACTTCCCGTAGTACCTGTACATACAAGGTGGTGCTTCGAAAGAAGTTCGGCATTATGTACGGCCCACTCCACCAAATCGGCCTTTCGATTATCATGTGCTACTAATGCGATCGTCAACCTTTTTTTCATACTCAGATTCGTTTTTAAGTTAAACAACGTCGGTTATATTCTGTTCAAATACAATGCCAATCACAAATATCTTATTTACTCCCGGCAACAACGACATAAAAATTATCTCTTTTAAGATATTCTCCGGCAAGGCGCATAATATCATCTGGTGTTACCGAACGTATAATATCTACCTGACGATTATAATAATCGAAAGACAAATTGTTTGCAAGCATAGATATATAAGCATCTGCAACCGGAAAAGGGCCATCGAATAAACGAGCCAGCTCTCCCAGCATGTAATTACGTACCATCGATAATTCCTCTTCTTGTACCGGCTCGCACTTTAGGCGTTCTATCTCGTTAAATACCTCTTCTACAAGCGGTTTTGTATACTCGGTTGCCGACTGTGTAGAAATCGATAAATAAGCGCCATAACGTTGCCCTATCAAAGAAGACGAAATACCATAGGTATAACCTTTATCTTCCCTTATATTAAGCATTAATCGACTTCCGAAATATCCTCCCAATAACGTATTCAACACGCGCATAGGTAAATAATCGGGATGAGAACGATTCATTACGGGAATTCCGATACGTATACCTGATTGTAAAGCCCCGACTTTTTCAACGAATATTTCTTTTTGAGTCGACGGTTCTATTTTAAATACCCGTGAGCTGCTTTTATTCGTAAAATCGCCAAACTCCATACCCAATCTCAGATCGAGTAATTTCAACATTTCATCCGTTATTTTCCCCGTAATCACGATACGAATATATTGGGGATTATAATAATTCCGGTGAAACTTAAAAAGGTCTTCTTTTGTCAGACTATCGAAATCATGCGGATCCGCCACAGCCCCATACGGGTGATGCTTCCCGAATAATCGGGATAAAAAGGCTCTCGTAGCTAAAGACTGAACCTTTTCCAATTCGATCGTCAATTGTTGTTTGCGACGCAAAGAAATGGTGCTAAATTCCTCTTCAGGAAAAAACGGACGCATAATCAGATCGGAAAGAATATCCAACGTATGAGTGAAATATTTATTGAGTGAATAAAGCGTAACATACGAATTGTGGAAAGAGACAGAATTTTGTAACCAGGCTCCATAAAAATCAAGTTGTCCGGCAATCTGTGCCGAAGTACGATTTCCGGCTCCCTCCTTCAGCATCACATTAGCCATATCAGCTACCAGGCTCTTCTCCTGATCATATTTTCCGGCTGTTACCATTACATCGATACGAGAAACCTCCTGGTCGCCCATATTGATCACGTAAACCGGTATCCCATTAGATAACATGATTTCACGAGCTTCAGGTAATACCAATGTTCCGAAATCTTTAACTTCCGGCTGGCTGGTTCTATCAGGATATATTGTCATAACTGATTATTTTGAGATACTGTCTAAAAATAACAAAGCCTTCTGCAAATCTTCGGGAGTATCTATGCCGATCGTTTCCTGAGTCGTAACTCCGACTTTTATACGATAACCACTCTGTAACCAACGTAATTGTTCGAGCGATTCGGCAATTTCGAGCGAAGATTGCGGTAATGACGTAATCTCATTTAACACAGAAGCCCTATACGCATACATCCCGATATGTTTATAAAAAATATGTGAACCGAGCCACTCCTCCCGAGGTATATTTCTCAGATAAGGTATAACCGAACGACTAAAATACAAGGCTTCATTACGATCATTCAATACAACTTTCGGGGAATTAGGATTTTCAAGAGCCTCAATTCCGTCCTCAGGAGTAAACGGCCGTACCAATGTTGCGATCTGAGTCTCCCGATCTTCAAAACAGGCCATGATATCGCGAATTTGTTCCGGTTTAATAAACGGCTCGTCGCCCTGTATATTAATAACTACATCTCGTCCTTTTCCTATTTTATGCCATGCTTCGCGGCAACGATCGGTACCACTCTTATGCATTTCAGAAGTCATAACAGCCTGTCCTCCGAATGCGATAACAGCTTCGTATATACGTACATCATCGGTAGCTACAAATACACTCTCGAGTACACTCGCAGCCTGCTCATATACCCGTTGTATCATACTTTTCCCTCGCATATCAACCAAAGGTTTTCCCGGGAAACGGGATGAAGCGTAACGAGCCGGTATAATTCCTATAAAATTATGGATATCGTTCATTTCTTTATCTTACTATAATCTACTTTTTAACCACATATAACTGACTGTTCTCAGTTTTTACGACTTTTACCGGTTCACCCCTTTCAATATATCCATACAGAGCCACCGCATCATAGTCGTCATCTCCGATTGTAACTTTACCGGCAGGTCTCAATATCGTAGCAGCGACACCCTCTTTCCCTACCATTTCGAATAACCGTTCGGGAACTCCTATATAACCTTCTTTCACTTCTTGCGATGACTGAAGAGCCAGTCGGCGAAATATACCTTTCGAACCGATCTTATGTGCTAAATATAAAGTTAATGCAAAACCACAAATAATACCCGATACAACAGTAAGTATACTACGGCTGATATCCTGAGAAGCCACTGGAGAAAAATCGAAATTCACATTATTTACTAAAGCAAGTATCAACCCGGTAAATATAAAAATACTGCCAAGGATACCTGCCACTCCAAAACCGGGTATCACAAGCAACTCGAGAACAAGTAAAATAATTCCCGCGACAAAAATCAATATTTCCCAACTTTCCGCCATTCCGCTCATATACAAAGGTGCGAAATATAAAATAGCGGCAATAATAGCAGCTGCCGAAGGAAATCCCAATCCAGGAGACTGAAGTTCGAAATAAATACCGCCGATAATAATCATTATTAATATCGCCTGAAGGGCCGGATTACTGAGAAAGCCGGCAATCTCATCATATACAGACGGCTTATACTGCTCGATACGATAATCTTTATATCCGAGATGCTTTGTGGCGATTTCATCTACACTATTTACAATACCCTCGCAATATCCCAGTTTAACAGCTTCCTGAGCTGTAAGCGTTAAAACTTTACCAGAATCTACCACATTCGGAATAACTACCCGTTCATCTACCATAGCTTCTGCAATGCGAGGGTCTCGTCTCCAATGAATGACCGTATCACCTTTTGAAGTAATCGTAGTATCTGCGCCATGAGCTTCTGCTGTCGAACGTATCGTAGCCCTCATATACGACTGATATTTATCCGGCATAGCTGCTCCTGTTTCATTTACAACCGTCACAGCCCCGATATTTGCACCAGGACGCATATAAATACTGTCGCAAGCGATCGCGATGAGAGCTCCTGCCGAAGCTGCATTGTTATCGATAAACGCATATACGGGGATTTTACTGTTCAGTATCAATGTTCGTATCGAGTCGGCATGCACTACAGTTCCGCCATAAGTATTCAGATGCAACAATATTGCATCTGCACCGTGTTTCACCGCCTCGTCGTTCCCTTTTTGCATATATCGCCAAGTGGTACTTCCTATCTCCTTTTTGATATCGATTTTATAAATTAAAGGTTTTTCTGCCGCATTCGTACCGAAAACAACTGAATATAAAAAAAATATGAACAAAAATGGGAACCTTTTCATGTATTATCCGTTATTAAGAATATACGAAGTTATATTTTTTCCATGAAAAACAGTGCATCACACAGGTAAAAACATTTTTTCAATCGGTAATCGACTAAAAAATCACATTATGTTACTTCCGACTTTTCATATTTACATAATAATATGTTTCATAATTATGTTTTTAAACACTGTTAAATAACATATTTTCATGAAATATATTTTGTATTTACCTGTTATCTAATTAGCTTTGTATATGAGCAGTAGCAAAAAGGATTAATAACGTCTAACAATTTTAATTTTTGTAACTATGAATTCAGACAAATTCCAACAGCGATTGCTCGGGTTGCAAGACAATCTTTTAAACTTTGCTTACATGCTGACTTCCGACCGAGAGGAAGCGAAAGATCTCTTACAGGATACGACGCTTAAGGCTCTCGATAACGAAGAAAAGTACATTGACAACATTAATTTTAAAGGATGGGTATTTACGATTATGCGTAATATCTTCATCAATAATTATCGTCGTATTGTACGAAATCAAACGGTAGTAGACCAGACTGAAGACCTATATCATCTGAATCTGCCACAAGAATCGGGATTTAATACCCCTGAAGGTTCTTTTACAGTAAAAGAGATTACCAAGGCCATCAACAGTTTTTCCGATGAATATAAAGTCCCGTTCTCGATGCATGTAGCAGGATTTAAATATCACGAGATCGCCGACAAAATGAGTCTGCCCTTGGGAACAGTAAAAAGTAGGATCTTCTTTGCACGACAACGGTTACAGGAAATGTTGAAAGATTATAAATAATTCCCATACCGGTTATTAATCCCGAAAGGAATTAACCTGAACATCTTTCCGGAAATTACGTATCAAAATAATTTTCATAAATTGCACCAAAGAATAATTTTAGATAAAAAAGTATCTGAAAAATAGAAAAATCACGAACGGCAAATTGCGTTGATTCGAAACACAGTTTACCGTTCGTGATTTTACGTTATCTCCACCGTCTTATTTATACAATCAAAACTATTTATAAGTTATCTCGTAGAAAACAAAAACAAGACATAATTCAATAAATCGGCAAGACATTCTTTATCCGGCTTACCATCTACATAGAAATCGATCCGGTCTATCAAGCCTACCATATAACCGAGATGTGCGTCATCCAGTTGGGGGGCATCCTCCAATAACGAAAAAATATCTTCAAGGTGAACAAAGTAATTCTTCATTTCACCAATACAATTATATAATATTTCGGATAACCGTCCTTCTTTTCGATTATCTCGAATATAACTCCATCTACACTTTTCGCAAATAAGATAAAAAGTATAAATACTCAACTGTTCTTCAGTTGTCTTATAATATAAATCGGCTGGAGGATTTCCTCCGCGCACAAGAATTACCCGACCGTTAAATACCTGATGAAAATATCGCAACATCAGCATAATAATGATATAATACTGGTATTCATATTCGTCGGGCCGATTTTGAATTCGACTCACAACCTTGTACAAGGCCTTGTACGGATATTTCTCTTTTGTTTTCATATCCGTATAACAAAATCGACCCTCTAAAATATTTTTGATATTTATTAAACAAGCATAATAAAGAACAGGTAGTTATTATATAAATTCTTATTTACAAGCAGTTAAAAAATATTTATTTTTATTTGCATAAAGCTTTACACAACTGGTCCGGACACGAAGTATGACGACTACCGCATCGTACATCTTCGAGCCGACTGATTATTTCCGAAAACCTTCATTCCGATAAACAAACGGTTAATTCCCCGTAAATTACTATTACACCCACCGGTGAATTTTACTTTTTTCACTATATCATCTTCCATCTCCATTTCTATCTGTTAACTACACGTAGCTTCCGTATAATATATCGTCTTCATAGTCAAGTTATATTTATTTCAGAAAAAAAACAGGAAATCACTTTTTTAGCGATTTCCTGTTCACATATTTTTCTGTACAAAGTAATTACTCTTCCTCCTCGTTTTCTTTCATATTATGGAAAACATTTTGTACATCTTCATCATCTTCAAATTTCTCGAGCAATTTTTCTATTTGAGTGCGCTGCTCTTCGGTCACCTCTTTTACATCATTCGGTATACGTTCAAATTCGGCGCTAAGAATCTCAAAACCGTTATCTTCAAGATATTTCTGTATATTATTAAACGATTCGAACTCACCGTACAATACGATTTCCTCTCCTTCGGCTTCCACTTCATCCACACCGAAATCGATCAGTTCGAGTTCTAAATCTTCCAAAGATACCCCTTCTTTAGCTTTTATCTTAAATACACTCTTGTGATCGAACAAGAATGATAAACTTCCGCTTGTTCCCAACGATCCTCCGAATTTATTAAAATAACTGCGCACATTTGCTACAGTACGCGTAGTATTATCGGTAGCTGTTTCTACCACAATAGCAATCCCATAAGGGCCATATCCCTCATATACCACTTCTTTATAATCGCCTTCGTCTTTCGATATCGCTTTTTTTATCGCCCTCTCAACATTCTCCTTAGGCATATTTGCAGCCTTAGCGTTCTGCATCAGAACACGTAAACGGGGATTTGCATCGGGATCGGGACCACTGGCTTTTACAGCTATAGAAATCTCCTTACCTAATTTGGTAAACGTTCGGGCCATATTCCCCCAACGTTTTAATTTTCTGGCTTTACGGTATTCAAACGCTCTTCCCATTGTACTTTATCTTTTCTGTATTATATTATTAAAACAATTATCTGAGTTTTGCATTTAACTTTTGTTGCAGGTTTCCGATAATCCGGTTCATAATAGACTCGATTTGTTTATCGTTCAGAGTCTTAGTCTCATCCTGCAAAATAAAAGATACGGCATACGATTTTTTCCCGGCTTCAAGATTTTTTCCTTCATATACATCGAAAAGATAAACCTCTTTCAACAACTTACGTTCCGTTTCATACGCAATCTTTTCAACTTCAGCAAAAGATATACCGGCATCGAGTAAAAGAGCCAAATCACGTTTCACAGGCGGGAACTTCGAAATATCATGATAAGTTACTTTATTTTTCGATGCTTCCTTCATTAACAATGTCCAGTTTAATTCGGCAAAATAAACTTCGGTATCGATATCGAATGTTTTCAGTATCTTCTTAGAAACCACACCCAATACAGCTAACTTTTTACCTTCGCGAGTAGTGATCGAAAGTACAGCCGAGAACATATCGTCAGAAGTTTGAGAAAACTGTATCCGTGCGAAATTTATACCCAATCGGGTAAAAATATTCAGTACATAAGCTTTTAATTCAAAAACAGTAGATTTCTCATCCGGATGTACCCAACTACCGCATACACGATTGCCTGTTACCCACATTCCGAGATGCTGTTCTTCAGAATAAGGAGCCAACACACCTTTCTGCGAATCGGCCCGGGGATCGAAATAATATACATTTCCGAACTCATACATTTTCAGATCACCGCGCCGGCGATTGGCGTTGTATGCAATGCTTTCGAGCCCACCAAACAATAAAGTCTGCCGCATCACGTTCAAATCATTGCTTAATGGGTTGAGAAGCCTTACGCAATGTTCCTCAGGATAAGTTTTCAACTCGCTGTAATAAGCACTTTTAGTCAGCGAATTATTCATAATCTCATTAAATCCGCAACCGGTTAACTGTTCTGAAACAAGCTGTTGTAACTGATGACTCGTATCGGTTTTTGTTTTATAAGAAAGATTAGAATGTACCGAATCGTTAAACTCTATGTTATTGTAACCGTAAATACGCAAGACATCCTCTATAACATCAACGTCCCGCTGTACATCTACTCTGTAAGTAGGAACGCTTAATGTAAGCAATGAATCTTTTTCATCGAGTATTTCTATTTCGAGACTTTTCAGAATATTCTTTACCGTATCACGAGGTATCGTCTTTCCGATCAGATTATTGAGTTTTTCAAAATCGAGTTCTACCGTAAAATTGTTTATCGGCGACGGATAAATATCAATTATATCACCGGTAATAATTCCTCCGGCCAACTCTTTTACTAACAGAGCAGCACGTTTCAGGGCATAAACCGCATTATTAGGATCGGCTCCGCGCTCGTAACGAAACGAAGAATCGGTATTCAGCCCATGACGACGAGCTGTTTTACGCACCCAAACAGGATTAAAATAAGCCGATTCGAGGAATATATCGGTTGTTTCTTCCGTTACACCAGATTTCAGACCGCCAAAAACTCCTGCAATACACATCCCTTCTTCTTTGTTGCAGATCATCAAGTCACGCTCAGAAAGTGTACGTTCAACCTCATCGAGAGTAATAAATTTTGTTCCTTCGGGTAACGTTTTTACGATTACCTTTCCTCCTTTAATTTGTTTCAGATCGAAACAATGCATCGGTTGCCCAGTTTCATGCAATACATAATTAGTAATATCTACAATATTATTAATTGGTCTGAGACCGATAGCAGTCAATCTCTTTTGCAGCCATTCGGGACTTTCAGCCACTTTTACATTACGTATTGTCAACCCGCAATATCGAGGACAAGCTTCGGCATTCTCTACTGAAACCGAAACAGCATCACCGGCAATATCATCAATGGAAAAGGTATCAACCGAAGCTTTCTTCAATCCCGGTTCCATTCCGTTTTGAATCAGGTATGCAGCCAGATCACGAGCGACACCATAATGAGATGCCGCATCGATACGATTCGGCGTAATATCTACCTCGAGAACATAGTCGCTCCCCACATTATAATAATCTTTTGCAGGTGTTCCGGGAACGGCAGTTTCGGGTAATACGATTATACCGTCATGACTCTCTCCTATCCCGATCTCGTCTTCGGCACAAATCATGCCGAAAGATTCCTCTCCTCTTATTTTCGATTTTTTTATAGTAAAACTCTGATCACCGTCATATAAAGTAGTTCCCACTGTTGCTACGACAACATGCTGTCCTGCGGCGACATTGGGAGCGCCACACACAATTTGAACCGGCTCTCCCGATCCCAAATCGACTGTCGTTATATGTAAATGATCAGAATTAGGATGATCGACACAAGTCAGCACTTTTCCGATAACGATGCCCTCGAGTCCTCCTTTTATCATTTGCACTTCCTCTATACCTCCAGTTTCGAGGCCGATAGAAGTTAAAGCTGCCGAAACCTGCTCGGGAGTCAACGAAAGGTTCAGGTAATCTTTCAGCCAATTGTATGAAATATTCATATCTGTATATTTTTGCTGTATGCGGCAACTATCGTTTTTATAGTGTTCCTGCCACCGCACTCAATTATTTTTATATGCACTTTCGGGTGTGCAAATTTAATAAGATTATTCTTTTTTTCTGCCAACCGGCAACCGAAAATAAGTATTACGCCGTTTATTTATTTTACGATAAAACGGAAGTCACGAGGTACAGGAGTTTCAAAAAACATATCCCGCCGTGTAATCGGATGCACAAATCGCAATCGAGAAGCGTGCAAAGCCAGCCGTCTGATAGGATTACATTTCGATCCATATTTTTTATCCCCGATAATACTATGCCCGATATCTTTCATATGCACGCGAATCTGGTTTTTACGCCCGGTTGCTAACTGTAATTCTACTAAAGCGAAATTTTTATTATTTTGAAGAACCTTATAACGGGTAAGAGCATACTCTCCTCCTTCTTTATCATCAGAAGAATAAACTTCGAAAGCCGCATTTTCTTTCAACCAAGAAGATACCTGCCCTTCCCCGGGTTCAGGGATACCCTCTACGACAGCGACATACCGACGATCGATAACCATATCATTCCAGGCCTTCTGCATTTGTTCTTGTATCTCTTTATTTTTTGCAAACATCATCAATCCAGATGTATCCCGATCGAGACGATGTAAGATAAAAAGCCGGGCTCCGGGATCGTTTTCTTTTAAATAATCGCTAATAATGCGATAAGCCGTTTTTGTTTTTATTCGATCGGTCGACATCGATAACAAACCATAACCTTTATCGATCACAATCAGAAACTGATCTTCATAAACAATTCTCAAACGAGGATGCTTAAATTCACTAAATCCCTTTTCAAAATTTACAACCACTATATCTCCCTTATGAACAGGAAAATCGAATTGCGTTATCGGGGTATCATTTACCGCTACCTGACGATGCGATAAGTACGATTTTACAGTCGTTTTACTCTTATCACACAATAAACCATACAGATAAGCAAGTAGAGTACCGTCTTCTTCTACCTTATACTCTTTTAAAGCATTATTCTTTTTTTCGCCCCTTGTTTTATGTTTATGAGGTTGCCGCATATAACTGATATTTGCAATATTACTGTTTAAAAACCTGCAAATATAATCATAAGTTAAATGAAAACAGAACTTTTGCTTCAAAAACGTATAGGGAAAAAGAGTGAGACCATTGTTTAAATGTTAAGAAAAATAATAATATACTTGGCTATTCTGCAAAATACAATTACATTTGCCTGTTATTAATATTTTATGACTCGACAATGAGAATGAAGATACATCAGGAAGGTAGAAATATTCTTCTTATTTTAATATTATTACTCGCCGTTATCAACGGCTTGATATACGTTTTCTTTTATAATCACTATTTCTCGGTCGGATTACTAACGGTATCTGTCGTTTTTTATCTGCTGGTACTAAATTTTTTCCGTTCACCAAAACGTCATTTCAAAGGCGATACACATAACGTTGTGGTAGCACCTGCAGATGGTACGATCGTAGCAGTTGAGGAAGTTATCGAGAACGAATATTTCCATGAAAAGCGAATACAAATTTCTATTTTCATGACAATATTCAATGTACATGCCAACTGGTTTCCTGTCAACGGCAAGGTACTACACGTAAGTCATCAACCAGGGCGTTTCATGGCGGCTTACCTTCCTAAATCGAGTACCGAAAACGAACGTTCGACCATAATTATAAAAGCGGAAAACGGACAGGAAATACTTACACGCCAAATCGCAGGTGCGATGGCCAGACGTATCGTCACTTACGCCGAACCGGGTGATGAATGCCATATCGACGAACATATGGGTTTTATTAAATTCGGTTCCCGGGTAGACGTTTTCCTGCCTCTCGATGCAGAAATTATGGTCTCGCTCGATGACAAAACAACAGGAAATCTGACACAAATAGCACGTCTCAAATAATATCTGTTCTTTCGTTAACAAAAAACGACAATACGGATAAAATTATATCCTACATATATAAACCGATCATGAACGCCATTATTAAATATATACCGAACAGCATCACTTGCCTCAATCTTTTATCTGGTTGTCTCGCCTCTGTCTACGCGTTTAACGGTGATTACAAAATGGGGGCTATTTTTATCGCATTAGCAGCTGTTTTTGATTTTCTCGACGGTTTTTTCGCGAGATTACTACATGCTTATTCTCCATTAGGTAAAGAACTCGACTCTTTAGCCGACCTGATCAGTTTCGGTATGGCACCGGCAGTTCTTATGTATAGTTATTTGCTATCCTCCCCGATCTCGCAAGGTGACAGTTTTATCTCTCAGTATATTCCCTATACAGCTTTCCTAATCACTATATTTTCTGGACTACGACTGGCTAAATTTAATATAGATACCCGTCAGACCACCTCTTTCATAGGACTTCCTGTACCGGCTAATGCTTTATTCTGGATAGGAATGTACTGGATCATGATTGAAAATAATTTAAATGATTATTTTTTGCTGGCATTATTCATTATATTCTCATATCTGATGGTTTCGGAAATACCGATGTTTTCGCTTAAATTCAAAAATTTATCATTTAAAGAAAACTATATACGATACCTGTTGATTATTTGTACTGTTCTTCTTATCATTTGGTTAGGAATCGGAGGATTGGCAGCGACCGTCGCTCTTTATATATTGTTATCGCTTCTGACAGCGAGGCGATAAACAAAAACGGAACGATTTTTGTTCCTTTTGTAGTCGTTTACCTATTAAATTATTCTGACTATGTTCCTTTTCTATATATTTATTTTTTTCCTCGTTTTTATCCTTCTTTCAGCTCTCGGTATTGTAGGAGCTGTTATTCGCATGTTTTTCCGTAGTCCCCAATCCGGAAACGAACAGCGTTCTTACTCCGGCAGTCGCCAGTCGACTTCGACAAAATGGTATACATACGGTAAAAAAAAGAAAAAAGTTTTTGATAAAAATGATGGCGAATACGTCGATTTCGAAGAAATAAAAGACGAAAAATAATTTTTATGACTGCCATTACGACAGTATAATTAAAGCCCTCTTTACTTTTTTAATACACTTATCATAATCAGGTATTTCCTGCAAACAAAATGTAATGTGCAGATGTTTATGTAACATAATTAAACTATCTGCATTATGAAAAAAACTCAAGCGTCTTTAATCGGAGGATTTTTAGCTACCGTAGCCTTATTACTTGTCGTATATATCGAAAACATGACAGGCTATTTCGCCTTTATGTCACCAATCTTCGTATCGGCAGTAACCGGAAGCACAATGTGGCTCAGTTGGCTTTTACATCTTATAGCCGGCTGGGTATTTGCTTTTATTTATGCTTATTTTTTTATAAAAATATTATCATGGGTAAAAACACCCTGGCTACGAGGAACCGTTTACGGCCTTTTATTAGCCGTTCTTATCGAGATTTCCCTTTACATGACCGACCGCGATATAGTAACCAACAACCTGTTACTTTCTACTCTCGGGCTGGCCATCGCATACATGATGTATGGTGCCATACTCGGTATGATCGTATTACCCGAAAATAAAACTGAGAACTGACCTTTATTTTCTTCTACATAAAAATAATTTCAGGAACGATAGATTTTCGAGGCAACAATGTACAGAATTTTCATATTTGAAATTCTAAATGAAAAACAAACATTAAAACACTCATAAAAAACAATTAGTGAAAGAAATATCATAAAAAAGACTTTATTTGTTTTTGATCTTTCATTTTTTAATGTACATTTGCAACATATTTAATAAAATAATATGTACAGCAATATTCTACACCATGCCCATCATCATTACTTAACTCTATCGAGGTGAGCGTAGATTTTATTGCATAAAATAATATTTACTTTTAAAGGCTTACCTCATGAGGTAAGCCTTTTTTATTTAAACAATAATTATAAACAAAATACGCTATGTTACGCATTGCCATCCAATCGAAAGGTCGTCTTTATGAAGATACCATGGAGTTACTTACCGAAGCCGGAATAAAACTGTCTTCTGCCAAACGAACATTACTGATACCGGCAAGGAATTTCCCGATCGAAGTTCTCTTCCTTCGTGACGACGATATTCCCGATTCTGTTGCTTCCGGAGTTGCCGATATTGGAATCGTAGGAAAAAACGAATTTTTAGAAAAACAAAAAGACGCTGATATCTTAAAAAATCTCGGATTCAGCAAATGCCGTTTATCTCTGGCAATTCCAAAAGACGAAGATTACCAAGGACTTGAATGGTTTTCGGGACGTAAAATCGCAACATCTTATCCCGGCATTTTGTCTTCTTTTCTCAACGAAAAAGGAATTAAGGCCGATATACATGTCATCACAGGATCGGTAGAAATTGCTCCCGGTATCGGACTGGCCGACGCTATTTTCGATATTGTAAGTTCAGGCAGTACCCTGGTAAGTAACCGTCTAAAAGAAGTTGAGGTTATTGTAGAATCACAGGCTGTACTCATCGGAAACAAAAATTTGTCGGAGGATAAAAAAGAAATTCTGGAAGAACTTATTTTCAGAATCGAAGCAGTACAGGCCGCTGAAGATAAGAAATATATTCTGATGAATGTTCCTAATAATAATCTCGAAGAAGTTTTAAATGTATTGCCGGGTATTAAAAGTCCGACAATAATGCCTCTGGCTCAGGAAGGTTGGAGTTCGGTACATACGGTACTAAACGAAAAATGTTTCTGGGAAATCATCAATAAACTCAAGACAGCCGGAGCCGAAGGTATCCTTGTACTGAACATCGAAAAAATGGTATTGTAATGAAAGTCTACGAATATCCGCCACGTTCTCAATGGGCGGAAATAACAGCCCGTCCGCATCTCGATACATCATCGTTGCATATTAAAGTCAGCAGTATTCTCGATGACATTCGCAAACGCGGAGATGCGGCACTTAAAGAATATACCTTACAATTCGACAAAACAGAGTTAGAAAATCTGCAAGTCGGGAAAAAAGAATGGGACAAAGGTTGCGATCTCGTTTCACCCGAGTTAAAGAAAGCAATAGAAACAGCCCGGGATAATATTGCCAAATTCCATGCATCCCAAACTTTAGAAATACTCAAAACAGAAACGACACCCGGCGTTGTCTGTTGGCAAAAACCGGTAGGTATCGAAAAAGTAGGCCTTTATATTCCGGGAGGAACTGCCCCACTTTTTTCTACTGTTCTCATGTTGGCTGTACCTGCGCATATAGCCGGCTGTCGGGAAATAATCATGTGTACTCCTTGCGGGAAAAACGGTAATGTACATCCTGCTGTACTTTGTGCCGCACGCATTGCAGGAGTAGATAAAATATTTAAACTGGGCGGCATACAAGCCATCGGAGCTATGGCATACGGAACCGAAAGCGTTCCTAAGGTTTACAAAATTTTCGGTCCCGGAAACCAATATGTTACTGCAGCCAAACAAATCGTAAGTTTGCGTGATGTAGCAATCGATATGCCGGCCGGCCCTTCTGAAGTTGCGATTATTGCCGACAAAACTTCCAATCCGGCATTTGTCGCGTCCGATTTCCTTTCTCAAGCCGAACATGGAGCCGATAGCCAATCGATGCTTTTTACTCTCGATGCCGATATTGTTTCTCCGATACAAACAGAAATAGAACGCCAGCTCTCCCAACTTCACCGAAAAGAATTGACCGGAAAATCTCTCGAACACAGCAAAATCGTAGTACTGAAAAACCGGGAAGAACTTATAGAAATTACAAATGAATACGCCCCAGAACACCTCATTATACAATCAAAAGATTATAATGAATTAGGAGAAATGATCGTAAATGCGGGTTCGGTATTTTTAGGACCATATACCCCGGAAAGTGCAGGTGATTATGCTTCGGGAACCAATCATACACTACCTACAAGTGGATATGCAAAAGCTTATAGCGGAGTAAACCTCGATAGCTTTATCCGAAAAATCACCTTTCAAGAAATCACCCGGGAAGGATTGAAAAATCTGGGTAAAACAATTGAAATCATGGCTGCCAATGAAAGTCTCGACGCACACAAAAACGCAGTATCGATACGTCTTTCTTCTTCAAACAAAAAATAAATACGATGAATATAGACATACAAAAACTCTTACGTCCTAACATTTTACGGTTAAAACCATATTCTTCGGCAAGAAGCGAATTTAAAGGTGATGCATCGGTTTTCCTCGATGCCAACGAAAACCCGCTCAATCCGCCCTATAATCGTTATCCCGACCCATTACAACACCAGGTAAAAGAGAAAATCGGTCGTATTAAAGGAGTTCCTTCCGACTCTATATTTTTAGGGGTAGGAAGTGACGAACCCATCGATTTACTCTACCGAGCTTTCTGCGTGCCGGGAAAAGACAATGTCGTAGCTATCGATCCTACTTATGGCATGTACGAAGTTTGTGCAGATATAAACGACGTGGAATACAGAAAAGTAAAACTCGATACATCATTCGACTTCGATCCAGAACAGTTACTGGCAGCATCAGATAAACAAACAAAACTTATTTTTATTTGCTCTCCTAACAACCCTACCGGCAATTCATTCAGTGAAGAAAAAATAGAAAAAGTCATTACCGGATTCCACGGAATTGTAATAATAGATGAAGCCTATATCGATTTCTCATCCTATCCGGGATTTGCCCGTAAACTCGGAAGTTTTCCAAACCTTGTGATATTACAAACATTTTCAAAGGCTTGGGGTAGTGCCGGAATCAGGCTCGGAATGGCCTTTGCCTCTCCCGAAATTATAGCTGTATTCAATAAGATAAAATACCCTTACAACATTAATCAGCTCACACAAGAACATGCCTTAAAACTTCTCGATCGAAATGAAGAACGCATCGACTGGGTAAAAACTCTGATAAATGCCCGTGAAAAGCTTGCTCTCGAGCTTTCGGGACTTTCTTATGTAGAAATGATATATCCGAGCAACGCCAATTTCCTATTGATAAAAGTCGATAATGCAAACGAACTATACAACTATCTGGTTAATAATGGAATCATAGTACGTAACCGAAATAATGTAACACTATGCTCTGGATGCGTACGTATCACTGTAGGAACAGCCGAAGAAAACGAAGAGCTGATAAATACCCTGAAAACTTATAAAACTACTGTAGGATGAAAAAACGTGCACTTTTTATCGATCGTGACGGAACTCTTGTCGTAGAGCCACCGGTAGATTATCAGCTCGACAGTCTGGAAAAACTCGAGTTCATTCCGAAAGTATTCAGAAATCTTCATTTCATTAAAGAGAAACTCAACTTCGAGTTGGTAATGGTCTCTAATCAAGACGGTTTAGGCACCGACTCGTTCCCCGAAGAAACATTTTGGCCGGCTCATAATAAAATATTAAAAGCATTGGCCAATGAAGGCATTACATTCGATGATATACTTATCGACCGATCTTTCCCAGAGGAACAACTGCCGACACGTAAGCCCGGAATAGCAATGTTAGGAAAATATACCGGTGGAAATTATGATCTTGCCTCATCATTTGTCATCGGAGACCGTATCACCGATATGCAACTGGCACAGAATCTCGGTTGTAAAGGAATATTCCTACAAGATCCCAACCTTGGAAAGGACGCAATAACAGAAGCTGGTCTCGAGAAATCTTGTGCATTGATAACTTCCGACTGGGATCGTATCACCGAATTTCTCTTCGCCGGTGAACGGCGCGCCGAAATACACCGTATAACATCGGAAACCGATATATACATATCAATTAATCTCGATGGAAACGGAAATTGCGAAATCGATACCGGACTCGGTTTTTTCGATCACATGTTACATCAGATCGGAAAACATTCGGGCATAGACCTCGTTGTAAAAACAAAAGGAGACCTATATGTCGATGAACACCACACGATAGAAGATACAGCCATTGCATTAGGCGAAGCCGTTGCCAAAGCATTGGGAGACAAAAGAGGAATCGAACGTTATGGCTATTGCTTACCCATGGATGATTGCCTGTGCAGTGTCGCTCTCGATTTCGGCGGTCGCCCTTGGCTCGTATGGGATGCAGAATTTACCCGCGAAAAGATCGGAGAAATGCCTACTGAAATGTTTCTTCATTTCTTTAAATCTTTTAGTGATGCCGCACGCATGAATCTGAATATAAAAGCAGAAGGAAAGAATGAACATCATAAAATCGAAGGTATTTTCAAAGCGCTCGCAAGAGCTTTGAAAATGGCGATAAAACGAGATATCTTCCATTACGAGCTTCCCAGTACAAAAGGTACTTTATAGTCTTTCAACATAAGGGAGTATCGATAATTATCGATACTCCCTTATGTTTTTAATGTCGAAACTCAATACTCTATTTTCCGTATTGTATCGATCAAACGATGAAAATCATCCGGGAACACATCTCCGATATTTCCGATACGGAAAGTATCGGCTTGAGAAATTTTACCCGGATATATTACAAAACCGTTCTCTTTCAATTGCATATAGAAACGTTTGAAATCAAATTCTTTTTTCGGATACAAAAAAGAAGTAATTACAGGAGATTGTATCGCATCCGGCAATAACGTCTCAAAGCCCAATGAGCGCATTCCCTCTACCAAAATACGATGATTCTCCGAATATCGTTTAAATCGAGCAACCACACCTCCTTCGTCTGCTAACTCTTGCATTGCCTGCTTAAAAGCTCGAACAACATGTGTAGGAGATGTAAAACGCCATTTCCCATGTCCTTTTTCCATTTTTTCCCATTGGGCATACAAATCTAAAGAAAGGGACCGTGCATTACCCTTGCATTGCATAAGTTCCTTTCTCCGGGCAATAACAAATCCGAACCCCGGAACCCCCTGAATACATTTATTGGCACTGCTAATCATAAAGTCGATATCCAACTCGGCTACATCTAAAGGAATACCTCCAAAACTGCTCATTGCGTCAACAATAAGTTTTTTATCGTATTTTTTAACAACTCCAGCTATTTCTTTCAACGGATTCAAAACACCGGTCGTCGTCTCGCAATGTACGACCGCGACATGTGTTATTTCAGGATGTTCCGATAAATAATGTTCCACCATTTCAGCAGAAACAGTAACGGTCTCAGGAAAAGAAAGTTTACAATAAGAAAGTTTATAATAATCCGAAATCAGTCCCATTCGGTCACCATAAGCCCCATTGCTAAGGATAAGCAACTTATCGGTGGGGTTTACTGCCGTACCAATCACCGATTCTACACAATATGATCCGCTTCCCTGCAAAAGAACGGCTGTATACTCCTCCGTGTTCCGAGTAGCGAAATCTACGAGTCCATGCCTGACCTCCTCTACAATATGCACATTATAATCTTCATCCCAAGTACACCAATCGGACATCATTACCTGTTTAACGCTATCGGTTGTTGTTAAGGGTCCGGGAGTTAATAAAAGATAAGGCCTCATACGTCTAATATTTTTTATTTACGATTTGTAATTTCTACTGATAATTTCTCATTTATCTGCGAGATAACGTCAGGTAACTCTTCAATAGTTTCTACAACAAAATGAGCTCCCGCATTTATCATTCGTTGACGGACATCTTTTTTTCTCATCGTCAATACATCGGGTTCCAGCGCAGCTGTCTCTTGTAACGTCAGTCCCATTTCATTACTACCGAGAATAACTCCGACCGTCCAAACTCCGGCATTTACTCCTTCACGTATATCAGCGATCGTATCCCCATATTTTACGATAAGATCTGTAGAAGGAACCGCAAGAGCAATCATATTCTTATATACCATATAAGGATAAGGTCGCCCTCCGGGTAAACCGTCAGGAGTAACACAATAATCGGGAGTATATCCTTTTTGGGATGCTTCGGGAGCAACGACCTCCATCATTGCAGCAGTATATCCGGTAGTAGAACCTATTTTTATTCCGCTTTCCCGAAGCTGATTTACCGTATTGATAACGCCCGGTATAGGATCAGTATAATTGCTAAGGGAAGCAAATAAATACTTTTCAAAATTTCTGTTCATTTCAATCACATCGATTTCATTCCACGGGCGTCCGTATATTTCCTTAAAAACGTTACTCACACCATCCATCTTGAAAAGTTCACGAATATGATCGATTTTAGCCATGCCCATCGGCCCTCGAGCCTGTTCTGCCGTAATACGTATCCCAATCTCCTCAAAAGCTTTCAGAAAAGCAGCGACTGGAGCGAAACATCCATAGTCTATTGCCGTTCCTGCCCAATCCATAATCACACATTCAATCTTTTTCATATTATTTTCAATTAAATTCATTATTTAAATCACCGACGACGTATTTAATACATTTTCCGAAATCGTTTTTGTTCCGATAGCTACTTTTTGCCTCGAAAACTCTCGAATATAACGCTGTACTAAATAAATCCCTGCGATAAAAAACACAACCATACAGATAATACCGACATACCCTGACAAAATATTGTAAAAATGCAGCCATTGAACATCCGGCCCAAAAAATTCTTTCATCACGAGCACAGTAACAGTTCCCGCATAACCGATAAAATCAATCGTAGCGATAAAAAAACCTACATTGCCCCGAATTCGGAAACAAGCAATAAAACGTTCGAAAAAAATCGTCTGGAAACTCAAATAAGCCGTGTAAAGACATAAACTCTGTATAAACAACCATGAAAGAGGACTCAACTGCAACATATCATAATTAATAGCTGTAAAACCGAGAACTCCCATACCACATATGACCAGCGACAACAACAAACACAATACTTTTATATTACTCTTTATCAAAGACATACTTCCGAAAACTGTGAGTATAATCAATGTCACGGCACCATCTACTTTTGCAAAAATCCAAGAAGATTGTTGCATTGCATTCACATCGATAATCTTTACCAAAAAATCTTCCTTTACATCTTGTAAAACAGTAATGAAAAGGTTTGCGAAAAAGAGCAACACCAGTAATGGCATAAATTTCGAGAACAAATTTAAACGTTCCTTTCCGTTTAACGTCACTCTTTCGACCTTTAATTGTTTGTCTTTTTCATCTGGTTGTGGCAACCGATTAAGAAGAAATCCCAATAATGATAATAAAGGAAAAGCAATTGCTCCGATAAAGGCCGGCATCCAAAATTCACTCACATGTAAGGTATCGAGAACAAACAGTCCGATAGATTTAGCCGTTCCCGAACTCACAGCAATACTCATTCCCATAATACTTGCTAACAGATCGGTTACTCGACGACCTTCGAGAAAACTAAAAATTACTCCCCACATACACCCCAAAGATAAACCATTGAAAAAGAGAGCAAATACATTATAAGGTTTAGGAAGACATCCGAAAAGTACAAGGGAAATCTCCGCTATTCCGACCGACAAAATCATAAAATGCAATCGATTTTCTCGTTTAAGTTCCGATATGAGTTTTATCCCGATAAACTTAGATAGCAAATAACCGAATATCTGTACAATACTCGTCGCCACTTTATAATCTATCCCGAAAAAATCAAAATCGTCGAACGTCGCAGCTGTAAAAGGCTTACGTAAAGCATATACTAAAGAATACGACAACAAAGCAGCTCCGCCGGCCCAAAGGATAAACAATAAATCGGAAATCTTTCCGGAGTGCAAAATAAAACTTTTACGGAGGGTTAGCATCATTCTTTCTGTTTTTTGATTCCGTCAGCAAAAATATTACCCCTCACCCGACAAAAAAATGAATAATTATTATTAATAAATCCCTGTTTCAGCCCTCTAATAAAGTAATATTAATGTAATATTTATGAAATGAAATCATCATATCGATTTATCTCCTTTGTAAACCTATTAAACGATTGATAACAGATATACAATGAACGACCTATTCGAAATTTACAGACAGATAGAATATTTACGTAATCAAGGTATTAAAATGAAAGAAATTGCCGATTGGACAGGAATGACTCCCAGTGTACTTTCTTCTCTGTATTCTAATGTATTACCCAATTTCGTAAACGCAACAAGAAAAGGTAGTTCTACCGAAGATGCTCTCGATTACGCCTTATCCCAAGTAAACAATGTTTCGAAAAAAAGATTGTTAGGAAGTCTCCCTGAATTGAAAGAAAAACTCTTCGGAATGGAAATCCCGTCTAATAATACCGTACCCGAAAATCCGTTTATCGGAATGCTCAATGAAGAGATGATCCGATCGGTACAAGAAGTATTCAATTATAGTGGTATTTATATGAGTTACAGTATGTCCTCGTCTTCCGACAGCCTGAAAGCAGAACCGTATTTAATCGCTCCATCGGAAAACAACAACTATGTAAAAGTAACCCATATGAGCGCTTATCATTCGACACATCGAGGTATCGGTATTTTCAATAACCATCAAAATTCCTATATAATCTTCAACGAACGAGAATCACCGCAACTGGCTTTATTCACAATATACCTGCAATTGCCCATGTATGATTATCCACGCATGCTTAAAGGTCTTTATTTATCATTAGATTATAACCGGAATCCCATTGCTCGACGCATCGTATTTATAAAATTATCGGACAGCACGTTAATGGACGACTTTTTGCAATTGAAGGGTGAGCTCATTGCTAAAGAAAATCTTACACCCGAACTCGAAATTTATTACAATTATGCCTGCCAGGAAGGCGATTATATAAAAACATGCACAATACCTTCACCTCAACTCAACGAAAATGACTTGACAAGAGAAAAAAAGATAATTAGTACCTGCTAAATAAACGAAAAATAACCTATACGTAAATTCCTGTCTTATAACCCGATTTCTTCACTGATTCCCAAATATGAAATTTTTGTCTAAAAATAAGCAGGAGAAAAATTTTGAAACTACACAAAAAAGAGTACCTTTGCACTGCTTTAGCCAATAAAGGCTTACCCGAAGCAAGGAAGTGTGGGTGAGTGGCTGAAACCACCAGTTTGCTAAACTGACGTACGGGTAACCGTACCGGGGGTTCGAATCCCCCCGCTTCCGCAAAAAATAACCGGTTGAAAAATCAACCGGTTATTTTTTTCCCTTTAATTTGATAACCATCATAATAATTTAATCAGACGGATTAAATATTTCCAAACGAAAACAGAATAATCCAACCGTTCAATCATCTCAATTATAAATTAAATAACACCTCTTAAACGGTCTTCAAATGCGGCTAATGCTGCTTTTGCACCTTCTCCCATACTTATGATAATTTGTTTAAAAGGAACCGAAGATACATCTCCGGCAGCATATATACCGGGAACATTTGTCCGACAATAACTATCGATTACAATTTCACCGCTTCGGTTCGTTTCCAAAATTTCACTGAAAGCACGACTATTAGGCGCCAACCCGATCTGCACAAAAATTCCGTCTAAATCGACAACCCGTTCTATTTCCGTTTTCCGGTCTTTTACACGAATACCTTTCACTTTTTCTCCATCACCAATTATTTCAGTTGCTTGCGTACCGGTAAAAATATCGACGTTAGGGATGCTCATCGCTTTTTCCTGCAATACTTTATCGGCTTTTAATTCATCTAAAAATTCAAAAACCGTTACTTTCGAACATATTCCGGCAAGATCTATCGCAGCTTCGATTCCCGAATTTCCCCCACCGATTACCGCAACTTGTTTCCCCTTATAAAATGGGCCGTCACAATGTGGACAAAATGCAACCCCATGCCCCGTATATTTTTCTTCACCGGGAATATTCAGTTTTCTCCAGCTGGCACCAGTAGCAATAATAACTGCATTCGAAATAAATTGCTCGCCACCCGTAACCTTTATCATTTTTTTCTTTCCATCGATACCGATCTCTTCTATTTTCCGATGCTCGAAAAGATCGATCGGGTAACAAGTCATATGATTTTTTAGATCATTTGCCAATTGATTTCCAGTCGTTTGAGGAACAGAAATAAAATTCTCGATACCTACAGTATCTTTTACCTGACCGCCAATTCTTTCGGCAATTACAGCAACACTTAATCCTTTACGGGCAGAATAAATAGCCGCAGAACTTCCTGCGGGTCCTCCACCGATTACAACGACATCATACGTTTTAACAAGAGATTCACTCTTATTTTTTTTAGAACCATAACGAGACTCTAATTTTTCAAGTAATGTTCCGAAATCACCTCTGCCTACATGCAGTAATTCTCCGTCGGCATAAACAGCCGGCACCCCCTGTAATTTCAACGCATCTACTTCTGCCTGATTAATAGCCCCGTCTACCATTTCATGCCATATTCCATTATTTAATGTAGTCATTACATTCAATGCTTGTACCACATCCGGACAATTAGTACAAGACAAAGAAACATAGGTCGTCAAACGAATAGGGCCATTTAGTGCTCTCACTCGATCACAAATACCTTCATCGGGGAAATTTTTCCCCTTCCCATCGAGATTCAAAATAGCCAGTAACAAAGAAGAGAACTCATGTCCATTAGGAACCGCTCTGAATTTGATTCCGGTCTCTTTCTCATTCCTCAACAGCATAAAAGACAATCCCTCACCCTCTTTTATCCGAAATGTAATTTTATCGGAACAGGAAGACACATCCTCTAACAATTCCAATAATTCTTTATAGCTTTCATGTTGCTGAGAAGCGGTAATATCAAAAAGATATTCGGCTTCCAATCCCTCGAAAATAGTTTTTATCTGTTCTTTTATTATAGAATCTAACATTTATATTCGATTTATTACAGTTTACGTTTTCTATTATACAGGGAGAGCCGAAATAAGAATACACTTTTCCGGCCCTATCCCACTATACAAATTTCAATCTTTAAATTTTCCCAACAAGATCGATACTCGGTTTCAGTGTAGCTTCTCCTTTTTTCCATTTGGCAGGACATACCTCATCTCCATGTTCTGCGACAAATTGAAGAGCCTGTAAACGACGAAACAGTTCATCGGCATTACGACCTACATTACCAGCCAAAACTTCGTATGAAACGATCCGGCCTTCAGGATTAACAATAAAGGTGCCTCTTTCAGCAACTCCTTCATTTTCGATCATAACATCAAATCCGCGGGCAAGAACGCCAGTAGGATCGGCTAACATGGGATAATGTATTTTTTGAATTGTTTTAGAGGTATCATGCCATGCTTTATGCACGAAATGTGTGTCGCACGAAACGGAATATATTTCGCAACCGGCCTTTTGAAAATCCTCATATTTATTAGCCAAATCTTCCAGTTCGGTAGGACATACAAATGTAAAATCTGCCGGATAAAAGAAAAATACCGACCATTTTCCAAGCACATTATCTTTGCTTATCGCTTTAAACTTATCGTGTACATAAGCTTGTACTTCAAAATCTACAATTTCTTTACCAATTAATGACATAACTTTAATCTTTTAAAATTTATATTATATTACTTACTCGTTCCTTTCGGTTAATAATTTATTTTATGACAAAAGTAAGCTGAGATTTTTTATAAATCAAACAGATATTTTCTATATTTGTATTTATAAAATCTATATAAAGTATGACAATTCAACAGATGGAATATATTGTGGCCGTAAATAAATATCGCCATTTTGTAACGGCCTCTGAAAAATGCGGAGTAACCCAACCGACATTAAGTACCATGATTCAGAAATTAGAAGAAGAACTGGACATTAAAATATTCGATCGTACCAAACATCCGGTAGAACCTACCGAAATGGGATTACGCATAATTAAACAAGCCGAAACATCACTTTTCGAAATCAGAAAAATAAAAGAAATAGTCGAATCGGAAACCCAATCTTTATCAGGAAATCTACAAATAGGAATCATTCCTACGGTGGCCCCATATCTCGTACCCGATTTCATCTCTCTTTTTCAGAAAAACTATCCTTCGATAAATCTTTCAATTTCCGAAATGAGAACCGGAAATCTTATTCAACATCTCCACGACGGTTTATTAGATATAGTTATCGCATCCACTCCTCTGAATCAACCCGATTTTTATGAAATCCCTATCTATTACGAGCATTTTGTAATCTATTTTGCAAAAGACAACCGTCAAAAAAATCACATCATGAATGTAGAAAATCTTCTGGGCAAAAATCTTTGGGTACTACAGGAAGGACACTGTTTCAGAAACCAAACCTTTAACCTCTGTTCTCAAAATAATAGTTATAATCATATTTATGAAGCTGGAAGTATCGATACCTTAATTAAAATAGTAGATAAAAATAAAGGATATACTCTGATTCCCGAATTACACCTTCCTTTTTTAACCGAAGAACAGAAAAAAAATATCAAACCTATTACATCGCCTCCTGCAGTACGGGAAATTTCGATCATTATACGTAAAGATTATATCAAAGAGAGAATGGTAAACGCAGTAGCCGAAACGATCAAAAAAATCATTCCATCTTCCATGCTCGATGAAAGATTAAAAAAATTTTCAATTAAATTATAACTACCGTTCTTCCTAACGAAAAAACAATATAGAAAAATATCTTTTATCCCGTACCGTTAAGGTGTACCTTATCAAAACGTACACCTAAACAGCCTGGATATAAATATAAAACATATACGTAAAAATATACATTTTTATTTTTTAATTCAGACAGTGTATTTATCTTTGTAAGTTCACCGATTAATAAATATGTACCCTGAGAAAGGTTACACACAAGAAATCCGTAAAAACGTTATGGAAGAAGATATAAAAAAAGCCTGTGAAATCATGCAAAAAGGGGGGATAATTTTATATCCTACCGATACGATTTGGGGTATCGGCTGCGATGCGACCAACCCGGATGCGGTAAAACGGGTGTATGAAATTAAAAAAAGGACCGATAGCAAAGCGCTTATCATACTCGTCGATAAAGAAAGTAAAGTAGAATTTTATGTTGAAGATGTTCCTGAAATTGCTTGGCAACTTATCGAACTTTCAGAAAAGCCGCTTACCATCGTTTACGATAAAGGACGCAACCTGGCTGAAAACCTTTTAGCAGAAGACGGTAGTGTAGGTATACGCATTACAAAAGAAAATTTCTCGAAAAAACTTTGTGATCGTTTCAGAAAAGCGATCGTTTCGACATCAGCTAATATAAGCGGCGAAAAATCACCGGTTAATTTCGGAGAAATTTCTGACGAAATAAAAAAAGCGGTCGATTATATTGTTTCATATCGGCAAGAAGATTTTTCTACACCGGCCCCGTCAAGCGTAATAAAATTAGGTAAAGGCGGACTAATACAAATCCTCAGACCCTGATGAGAAAAACGAGACAGATGATAAAGTACATCATTGGCGATTTCATATCGGCTAATGTAGCTTGGTTTTTATATAATCTGTATCGTTATTATACAGTAGAAACTTATGAATTCTTAGGTTCACTCAAATCTTATTTGGCATTTCCTCGCATTATCGAGGGACAAATACTTTTTCCTTTGCTGTTTATTTTTCTGTTCATTTTATCCGGGTATTATAATCAGCCTTACCTGAAATCGCGCCTTAGCGAATTTTTCTCGACCTTTTTTTCGGTTATGACAGGTGTGTTCCTTTTATTCTTTATCGCCATTATCAACGATATACAACGCATACCGCTCAATAGTTACGCTATGCTGGGGGTCATGTTTCTTATTATGTTTTGTTGCGTATATGCCGTAAGAGCCGTTATTACTTATCATGCGACGAAAAAAATACATGACGGATACTGGGGATTCAATACACTTATCATAGGAACAGGAAACCATGCCGCAAATTTATACCGTGAACTGACAAAAAAAGATAGGTCGTTAGGATATAATATACAAGGTTTTATAAAAACCGACGATGAAAAAGAAGAAGTTAATCCTTTACTTCCAAATTTTCCGGTTTATTCGATTTCCGATATCGAGACTTCGGTAAAACAATTCAATATCGAAGAACTTATTATTTCACTCGACCGGCACAACCGATCGACCCTTCACAAAGTCATTAATCGACTTTACCCACTAAACCTACCGATAAGATTACAAATCAACGAATTCGAAATGCTTACCTCCCATATAAAACTATCTAATATATACGGTACTCCATTAATCGATATCAGCAAATGTTCTTTGTCGGAATGTGAGAAAAATTTAAAAAGATTTTTCGACATTATAGGTTCCTCTCTGGCACTGATTATATTATCTCCTGTATATCTTTTCCTTGCTATTCGAATTAAATGCGGAGGAAAAGGACCGGTCATTTACCGGCAAAAAAGAATCGGTTTCCGGCGTAAGGAATTTACTTTATACAAATTCCGCACAATGGTAAATGATGCCGAAAAAAACGGACCTTCCTTATCCAAAGAAAACGATACGAGAATAACTTCTTTCGGCCGTATTATGAGAAAATACAGGCTCGATGAATTACCGCAATTTTGGAACGTACTCAAAGGAGATATGTCGATCGTAGGGCCACGTCCCGAACGAGAATATTATATAGACCAAATCATCAAAAAAGCACCTCACTATTCCCTGCTTCATCAAATAAGACCAGGAATTACATCCTGGGGAATGGTTAAATATGGGTATGCCCGTAATATAGATGAAATGATAAAACGCCTGAAATACGAAATTCTTTACCTTGAAAACATGTCTCTACTAGTCGATCTGAAAATTATTATTTACACAATTAAAACGGTTTTTACCGGCAAGGGTTTATGATAGATAATTTAGAAGCAAAAGAAGAAATAGGAAAAGAAAAAGATTGGTTCCTGAAAATACTGATCTGGAGAGAAAAAAATATCAAAGAAAAGAATTTTATTCTTATTCTTAGTTTTCTCGTAGGTATGTTCGCAGCGTTCGCCGCATTAATACTAAAATACCTGATACATTTTATACAAAACCTGTTAACCGAACATTTCACTATCGATGGCGCCAACTACTTATATCTGGTATATCCCATAATAGGAATTTTACTCTCGGGAATGTATGTACGTTATGTTGTAAAAGACGATATAAGTCATGGTGTAACCCGCATCCTATACGCAATTTCACAACGTAAAAGCCGGTTAAAACCTCACAATATGTACACTTCGGTTGTAGCCAGTTCGATTACGATCGGTTTCGGGGGATCGGTTGGAGCAGAAGCGCCTGTCGTATATACGGGAGCGGCAATAGGTTCGAATATCGGGCGGCTATTCAGACTCGACCAACGGGTACTAATGCTCATGGTCGGCTGTGGTGCTGCTGCCGGTATTGCAGGAATATTTAAAGCTCCGATTGCGGGATTACTGTTTACACTCGAGGTACTGATGATAGACCTTACTACGACATCAGTAATGCCTTTACTGATTTCATCAACGACGGCAGCTGTTGTAACCTATATTTTTATGGGACCTACCGCACAATTCAGTTTTGTACAAACCGAACCTTTCATAGCTGAAAGAATACCTTATGTCATATTACTCGGTATATTCTGCGGATTTATCTCCCTCTATTTTACGCGTATTATCAATTGGCTCGAAGATATTTTTAGAAAACTCAGTAAACCTTGGCTCAAATTTGGTTTCGGAGCAGTTATTTTAAGTCTCACGATCTTTCTTTTACCTCCCCTTTACGGTGAAGGTTATGATTCTATCATAAAACTTCTGGGGGGGAACGTACAAAGCATTACCGATGGGAGTATTTTTTATCCTTTAAAGGATAATTTCTGGATACTTTTTCTGAATCTCGGACTCATCGTTCTCCTTAAAGTATTCGCAACAGCTGCAACCAATGGCGGGGGTGGAGTCGGCGGAACATTCGCTCCCAGTCTTTATCTGGGGTGTATGTCAGGATTTTTATTTGCATTTACACTTAACCATTTCGGATATTCAATTCCTCTTTCCGAAAAGAATTTTGCCCTTATGGGTATGGCCGGAGTAATGTCGGGAGTTATGCACGCCCCTTTGATGGGAATCTTCCTTACGGCTGAACTAACAGGAGGATTCAGTTTGTTTTTACCCCTTATGATTACCTCTACCGTAGCATTCGGTACAATAAAAATATTTGAACCGTACAGTATCTATACGATGCGTTTGGCCAAAAAGGGAGAACTCCTTACTCATCATAAAGATAAAGCCGTGCTTACACTTCTGAAAATGGATAGTGTTATCGAAAAAGATTTTCTATCTGTACGTCCCGATATGAATCTTGGAGATATGGTAAAAATCATTTCCAACGCACATCGAAATATTTTCCCTGTAATCGACTCGAACAATATACTATTAGGGATTGTATTATTAGATGACATTCGCAATATCATGTTCCGTCCAGAATTATACAACCGGTTTTATGTGCGTCGTTTTATGGTAAGCCCGCCGGCCAAAATCGTTGTGGGAATGCCCATGGAAAAAGTAATGAAAATATTTGACGATACCAACGCCTGGAATCTACCCGTTGTTGAAGAAGACGGCAAATATGTAGGATTTGTTTCGAAATCGAAAATATTTAATTCATACCGTCGTGTATTAGTACACTTTTCTCAAGACTAAAAATTAGGATATGGCTCAACCAATTGATAAAAAAAATCTACGGATCGTATATATGGGAACTCCCGATTTTGCTGTCGAGAGCCTAAAACATCTTGTGGAAGGAGGATATAATGTTGTAGGTGTTATCACAATGCCCGATAAACCAGCCGGTAGAGGACACAAAATACAATTCTCTCCTGTAAAAGAATACGCATTGTCTCAGGGATTACCTCTACTTCAACCTGAAAAACTCAAAGATGAAAATTTTATAACCGAATTACGAGACTGGAAAGCCGATTTACAAATTGTCGTAGCTTTTAGAATGTTGCCGGAAATAGTTTGGAATATGCCTCGTTTGGGCACATTCAATCTGCATGCATCATTATTGCCTCAATACCGAGGAGCAGCCCCAATTAATTGGGCCGTTATAAATGGTGAAAAAGAGACCGGAGCAACCACTTTTTTCCTGACCCACGAAATCGATACCGGTCGCATCATTCTTCAACAACGAATACCTATTCTCGACGAAGACAATGCAGGAACCGTACATGATAAGCTCATGATAATGGGAGCCCAAATGGTCACAAAAACAGTAGATTATATACTCTCCGGAAACTACGATACTATTGCGCAAGAAGAAATATTGCCTGCTGATATATTAAAACCGGCACCCAAAATTTTCAAAGAAACTTGTCGTATCGACTGGTCTCAACCTATCGAGTGCATACATAATCTGGTACGAGGAATGTCTCCGTATCCTGCAGCATGGAGTGAACTGTATCTTTCTGAGGAAAATCCATATCTCGTAAAAATATACGAATCGGAACCGATAAGAAAAAACCATAATCTAAAAATGGGAACAATCGTAACCGATAATCGGAAATATATCGATATAGCCTGTTCCGATGGCTTTCTGAGGCCTAAAGTACTCCAATTAGCCGGTAAAAAGAAAATGCCGACAGAAGACCTATTAAGAGGATTTACTTTAACAGAAAAATCATATTTCAAATAAATTTATCATGGAGACCGGTCTCCTCCGTAAAATACTATATATAAGTGTCGGTTCGATATGTCTGGTATTAGGAATGATCGGCTTATTCCTTCCGGTACTTCCTACGACTCCGTTTTGGCTCCTTACAGCCTATTTATATACTAAAAGTTCACCCAGACTTTATCGTAAAGTTATGGAGATACCTGTTTTTGGGAAATGTATACGTAACTACAGAGAATATAAAGCTCTACCGATAAAAGTCAAGATAATATCCCTATCCACCCTTTGGCTGACAATATCATTATCGATTTACTTAATCGGCAATATTTATATCGCTTTTTTTTTAATAATCACGGCAATCTGTGTCACATGGCATATTCTTTCTTATAAAACACTCAGAAAAAACAACAATTAATCACTCATAATGAACATCATTTCACCCTGTCGTGTTATCGATTGAAACAAAGTCGAAGTGGAATCGAAAAATATAAAATTATATTTACTATGTATCCTGGTTGGAGTCGGTACGGGAATCGTTACCGTACCCTATCGCTATTTACTGGAAAAAGCCTCATCTCTGCGTGAAATCTTATATTCCCATGGAGAACCGTGGTGGTTTCATTTACTGATTATCCTTACGATGTGGGCTGCCGGAATAGGAATCTATTTTCTGGTAAAAAATTTCAAAATCATCTCTGGCAGCGGTATACCCCAGGTAGAAGGAGCGATATTCGGACGTTTTCATTTTAACCATCCGTTTAAAGAACTCGTATCGAAATTCATCGGCGGTGTAACCGGTATCGGAATGGGATTTTCTCTCGGAAGAGAAGGACCTTCAGTACAAATGGGTGCTTTTGTCGCTCGACTAATCGGTAAATGGAGTCGGGCTTCCATCTCCGAACAACGATATTTATATACCGGAGGCGCAAGTGCAGGCCTTTCTGCTGCATTTATAGCTCCTTTAGCCTCATCGATATTCGTAGTCGAAGAGATGGAAAAATTCGATTCAATTAAAATCATTATCACCTCTTTGCTGGCTTCTATCATATCGGGGACTATGGCTCAGTGGGCATTTCCGGGAAATATTTACGCCCCCATCGATGCAGCCTATCCTTCAGAATTAAGCTTACCGGCACTTATTCTCTCTTTTATCGCTTTCTCGGTAGTCTTAACTATAGTAGGTAAAGGATTCAATTTTTTTCTTTTATATTTTCAGAAAAAATACCAGGAAATAACAATACCCGTGTATTTAAAAATACTTTCGGTCATTATCATGACCTATATCCTCGGATATTTTTTCATCGACTTGATCGCCGGTGGAGAACAATTTCTCATTCACCAAGCCGGCACGACTGTCTACACAGGCATATTATTTCTCTGTGGAATTATAGCAATAAAACTTTTATTTACGACCATATGTTATGCAACCGGATTTCCCGGAGGTATTTTTCTTCCCCTGCTTGTGATCGGAGGTCTTACCGGAAAAATGTTCAGTTTGATTCTGGTGGATATGGGATGGATGTCTCCGGAACATTTCGGGTTCTTTATGGCCATAGGTATGGCTGCGGCTTTCGCTGCCGTTGTACGTTCTCCAATTACCGGAATCATCCTTTTACTGGAAATGACCCATAAATTCGAACTACTCGTTCCCATGACCATTGTCGTAGGTCTAACCTACTTCATCAGCGATATAGCAGGGGTAAAAGCCATCTACGATCAGCTATACCAAAAATTATTACCGAAAGACCTTTCCCGGTCAAAAGCCAGACTGACTATCCCTTTTGAAATCAACACCGACTCTTATATGGAGGGTAAAAGAATAACCGAAATTATATTTCCTGAAGGATGTCATATTGAGAAAATTATACGAAACCAAAAGTCTATATCGACAAACGATACGATTTTAAAACCAGGAGATCAGATAAACATTTCACTGTATTCCCGTGATCTCGAAAAACTATTCCGATCTTTCAGAAGCATGGCAAATGAATAGATTTTTACCTATTCAAAGATAAAACAGCCAGAGCCAAACGTATCTTTCCATAATTGATCTTTTCACCGAGAGCTTCAAAAATAGGTTTTAGTTCGGGATTTTCCATATTTCCTCCAGCAGCAGTTACTTTCGCTACAGCTTCAATTTCATAAACTGAAATAAATCGTGACCAATCGTTATATTTTCGCTCCCTTATCAATTGAGAAATATGGCTATATACAGTAACCGGTTTCAGCCCCCGGAGACGACAAATCTCATCTATACCCATATCCTGCATCAGTAGTAATAGTGTTTCGGTATACGAATCACCGGGAGATTTTTTTACTTTTAGTTCTTTTCGTATCAGATCTACAAATATTTTCCCGTATTTACTCACTTTGGCCAAACCCACCCCGTTGATCTTTGCAAAATCATATAAAGTCACCGGTTTACAGGTAACCATTTCCTGTAAAACCTTATCGGTAAATATAATATAAGCCGGTTTCTCCTCCTCTGCCGCAATACGGGCACGAAGCAAGCGCAACGATTCGAACAGTCGCTCTTCCTCGCTCAATTCTGCTTTCGGATCGACAGCGGCTGTTTTCTTAACATTATTCCCTTTAACCGGAATATCATTTTTTACGAACGTGAGCATTGCCGATAATTCCCCCCGCAGCACTTTCCATCCGGTAGAAGTTACTTTTAACCGGTTACCTTCGTTATAAAGCAATTCGAAATATCCGAGTTGCATCATCTGCAACAAATAACCCTGCCACTGGTAAAAAGAAAGATCGGAACCAACTCCGAAAGTTTTTATACGATCATATCCATTTTCAATTATTTCATTGCGGTGAGATCCGCGCAATATATCGATCAATGTTTGCATCGATATGGATTCATCGGTACGTATACATGCGCTCAATGCCTTTTGTACCAATACGGAAGCATCGAAACGCTGAGGCGGATTTTTACATATATCACAATTTCCACAATCATGTTCTCTGACTTCCCCAAAATAATTCAGTAATATACGGCGACGGCAAACAGGAGATTCTGCATATTCTTGCATACGCCTCAATTTTTCCATATTCAGCCCTTTCTGGCCACTATCTCCGGCAAACTTCGATAACATGACCATGTCTCCCAACGTATAAAATAGCAATGTATCTCCCGGCAAACCGTCACGACCGGCCCTTCCGATCTCCTGATAATAACATTCGATACTTTTAGGCAAATTATAATGTATTACCCAACGCACATTCGATTTATCTATTCCCATCCCGAAAGCAATCGTTGCACATACTACCTGCACGTTATCGGTAAGAAAATCATACTGGGCTTTTTCTCTTTCCCGATTCGATAAACCAGCATGATAAACCGAAGAACGTATGCCATACCCGTTCAACTCGGACGAAATCATCTCGGCATTTTTACGGCTAAGACAATAAATTATACCACTCTGCCCCCGATGTTTCTCGATAAAGCGGTATATTGCCGTAAGCTTTTGTTTCTTATTGAATCCGGCAATTACATTCAGACTAAGATTAGGTCTGTCGAACGATGAAATAAAAATTTCGGGATCATGTAAATTCAATTGTGTAACAATATCGCTGCGAGTAAGCTTATCAGCTGTCGCAGTAAGAGCAACCACCGGTATTTGAGGGAATTTATCTTTCAAAACAGAAAGGCGGTTATACTCAGGCCGGAAATCATGCCCCCATTGCGAAATACAATGCGCTTCATCGATAGCAATCAACGAAACATCAAGAAATGAAATAAGAGTATCCAACTCAAGCAATAAACGTTCTGGAGAAATATACAAAAGGCGTAATTTCCCGCTACGAGCCTGAGTTTTTATATTCAGATTTTCTCCTTCACTCTGCGAACTATTAAGAGCTGCTGCAGGAATTCCATTCGAAACTAATGCGTCCACCTGATCTTTCATCAAAGACAGTAAAGGAGAAACAACTATCGCTGTTCCGTCTTTCACCAATGCCGGTATCTGAAAACAAACAGACTTACCGCCACCAGTAGGCATAAGTACCAGACAATCTTTTCCTTGTAATATAGCTTTTATTACATCGAGTTGCAATAGCCTGAAAGTATCGTACCCAAAATACTTTTTAAGCAATGTGTATGCCTGGGCTATCAAATCATTCATCGGTTATAAGCACGTCCAATACATTCATACACAAAACCCATCTGCGTCAATTCGTCGGCATCATAAATATTACGTCCATCGAGAATATAAGGAGTTCTCATTAATTTCTTCATAACCGACCAGGAAGGCAAACGGAATTGTTTCCATTCGGTTACCAACAACAATGCATCGGAATCGAGAACCGCATCATACATATCATCAGTAAAAACAATCGCTTCATGATTACCTAAAATACGATGAGCTTCGTTCATCGCTATCGGATCATAAGCCTTTACCTTGCATCCTGCCTGTAATAACGAATGAATGAGGACAAGGGACGGAGCCTCTCTCATATCATCGGTTTCGGGTTTAAAAGAAAGCCCCCACACACCAACAGTTTTCCCAGCCAGATCTCCATGATAATAATCGGATAATTTTCTAAATAATATTTTCTTCTGTTCGGCATTTACTTTTTCCACTGCTTTAAGAATCTCGAGATCGACATGATGTTCCGACGCCGTTTTTATCAACGCTTTTACATCTTTAGGAAAGCACGATCCCCCATATCCGCAACCGGCATAAAGAAAACTTTTTCCGATTCTCGTATCACTACCGATTCCGGCACGCACCATATTTATATCAGCCCCAACGGCTTCACAAAGGCTGGCAATATTATTCATAAAACTTATACGAGTAGCCAACATTGCATTAGCAGCATATTTCGTCATTTCTGCTGAAGGCACATCCATAAAAATAATACGAAAATTATTTATCATGAACGGTTTATATAATTTCGAAAGTAATTTTTTTGCTTTTTCAGACTCGACACCAACAACCACCCGATCGGGATGCATAAAGTCATTTACAGCATTTCCTTCTTTCAGAAATTCGGGATTAGAAGCTACATCGAATTCTATTTCGAGTCCCCTTTTATCGAGCTCTTTTTGGATGGTCGAGCGTACGAGTGCTGCTGTACCTACGGGAACAGTACTTTTCGTTACAACTAAAACATACCGTGTCATATTTTTACCGATTGTTCGAGCCACATCAAGTACATATTTCAAGTCAGCACTTCCGTCTTCATCTGGGGGAGTCCCCACCGCACTGAAAATAATGTCCACATCATTAATACAGCTTGCAAGATCTGTCGTAAAACTCAACCGGCCATCACTATAATTTTTTTTCACCAATTCCTCAAGCCCCGGTTCATAAATAGGAATAATACCGTCTTTTAACTTATCGATTTTGTTTTTATCGATATCAACACATACAACGTTCAATCCCATTTCCGCAAAACACGTCCCGGTTACCAGTCCTACGTAACCTGTACCAACAATCGCTGTTTTCATATCCAACTTATATTTACTCCTGACACCATTAAAATGCATTCTTTTCTCCTCTGAGGGCATTCACAATCGTTTTGAAAATAATTTTTATATCGAGCCAGAAATTCCAGTTTTCGATATACCATACATCAAATTCAACACGTCGTTCCATTTGCCAAAGCGCTTTGGTCTCTCCCCTCAAACCGTTTACTTGTGCCCACCCGGTCAAACCCGGACGCACAAAATGACGAACCATATATTTATCCACTACTTTCGAATAATCGGCTGTGTGACGAAGCATATGAGGTCTGGGTCCTACAACCGACATATCACCCCGTAAAACATTTATAAATTGGGGTAACTCATCAATATTCGTTTTTCTAAAAAACTCCCCGATTTTAGTTTTCCGAGGATCGTTACGCGTAGCTTGTTTATGGTCTGCGTCATTGTTTACCCTCATCGTACGGAATTTATAACAATTAAATTCCCGACCTTTATAACCGGTACGCCTTTGCACGAAAAATACAGGCCCCGGAGAAGAAAGTTTCACTGCAATAGCAGCCGGTAACAACCAAAAAGGAGAAAATAAAAGAACGATCAGTGAAAAAATTATATCGAAAGAGCGTTTGAAAAATCGAGAAAAAGGGTTTTCCAACGGCTCGTCTCGTAAGGTCAACACCGGAACATCCCCCAACATATGATAATGCATCCTTTTAAATACATACCTATTTATTTCGGGAATTATATAAAATCGTATCATATTTAGTTCGGTAAACCTGATAAGCCTCAATATTTTTTCATCTTGCGATCCCGGTAAAGCACAATATATTTCATCAATATGTTCTGCTAATGCAAACTCTTCCACTTTATCCGTCGTTCCCCGATACAAAGGTATCTTACCGTTTAAACTGATATTATCATCGAAAAATCCCATAAATTTATACCCGTACCCGGCATCAGATTGAAGATTTTTATAAAGAAGTTGACCTGTCTTTCCGGCTCCGACAATAATTATACGTCTGAAATTCATTCCTTTTCGGCGTATTCTCTTCAATAACAACCGAGAAGTCACCCACCAAAAACTTAACAGAACAAAGAAAATAAAGAAATACAACAGAATCGTTTTATTCGAAACATCTTCTACCTGTAAAAACAAAATAAGAATACCGAATATAAGTGCGTGAAGTCCAATAGACATCAAAGCCTTTATAAATACACGATCGGCATAAATTATACGTTCATTATGAAAATGACTGAAAACAAACGCTACCGGCACATAAGAAAAGTTAAGTAACAGCCATACTATTTTCCCGTGTATGACAAAGCCTTCATTTGCATCTGAAAACAGATATACAAGAAAAAAAGCCAGATTAAGACACAGAAAATCGACTATTACGATTATCGTCTGCAAAAGATATCCGTACCGTCCGTTATTTTTGTTCTTCATTTGCTTCTGTTAATTAACTATCCTTATCCTTGTTATATGGCAAGAACCGGCCCACAATAACCCCTAAATGGAATCATCGTGAGCCGGAAAAGCATTATTTCAATTTTACAAATTTTCGTCAATCGTTTCGATCTTCTTCACCAGCAATTGCATTTCTTCTTTAAGTTTCTGCATTTTTCTCTCCATTTCTTTCAGCATGCCACTACCGCTCTTCGATGAGATATTCAAGAATCCCATGTTATTTTCATAAGTCTGCAACTCGTTCTTAAGATGATCATAAGTACGCATCAGTTTTTCTCGTTCACGGTATAATTTATTTTGAGCCTGATCTGATGTCGCCATTTGTTGAACTGTAAAAGTAAACGAAGAAAGTCGTTTTTTATTTTCTTGCATATTCAACCGTTCGAAATGTTTATCGAGGGATATCTGATATTCTTTATAAATTTTGTCTTTTTCTTTAAAAGGCACATGTCCTATTTTATTCCATTCACTCATCAGTTCCCTTACTTTTGATACAGCCTCAGAAGACTCCATATTTTCATCGATAGCATCCAGTTTAGCGATAACATCTTTTTTAAGAGCCAGATTTTCTAATTCGGTCTGTTTAACCGAAGAGGTTTGTTTCCCTTTTTGTTCGAAGAAATAATCACAGGCACCGATAAAGCGTTTCCAAACTGCATCGGAATATTTTTTTGCAACAGGACCTATTGTCTTCCACTCTTTCTGTATCGCTATAAGAGCATCGGTAGTAGCCTTCCAGTCGGTGCTGTCTTTAAGAGCTTCCGCTTTTTCACATAAAGCTTTCTTTTTCTCGAGGTTCCGAGCCATCTCGTCTTTTACCTCTTTAAAATATTCGGCTTTTCTTTTGAAAAACTCATCACAACTTTTTCTAAAGCGCTCAAACAGCAAATTATTTGTCTTGCGAGAAGCAAAACCAATACTTTTCCACTGTTCTTGCAAAGCGATGATCTGTTTTGTTTTTTCATCCCAGGCACTAAACGACTTCAGTTCAGACAAATCGATCGCTTCTATTTCGGCACAAAGTTCGATCTTCGCCTGTTCGTTTTTCTGCTCGTTTTCCTTAAGATGCTCAAAGTGTTGTTGATGCCGTTTATTCACAACTGTCGAGGCCGCTTTAAACCGATTCCAAAGCTCTTCCCGCAATTCTTTAGCAACCGGGCCTATTCCCTTCCATTCGTCATGCAAAGCCTGTAATGCCTTAAATGCCTCAATTACATCCTCTTTGTCAGCCAATGCCTCGGCAGCCTCACATAAAGCAACTTTCTGATCGAGATTTTTCTTGAAATCGTAATCTCTTAATTCTTTATTAATCTTTAACAAGTCATAGAAACGTTCTACATACAATTGGTAAGTCTTCCATAACTCGTTTATTTCTCCGGCCGGTATATTGGTTATTTCTTTAAAAGCTTGCTGTAGCTGTTGGAAATCGGCATAATGTTTATTTATATTATCTGAGTCTTCAGACATGCTCTTAATTTCTTCCAGTATCTCTTTCTTTCTGGCCAGATTTACATTTTTTATTTTCTCTTGTTCTTCCGCAAAAGCAGTCTTTTTTTCTTTAAAAATATTCAACAACTCTTTCAATTCTTCCTCGGTCTGATCGGGTTCTGCCACAAAAGTCTCGGGAGCTTCAGGATGATCGGTTTCATAAAGTTTTCTCGCAACCTCCATCTCTGCTTTACGTATTTTATAATAACTCTGTTTCAGCAGATCTATCTCATCCTTTACCCCTTCAACGGGCATATCAACCAACGACCTTATCTTTTCGATAATGTCTTGCCGAGTTAACTTTACTTCGCTTTTACCATTCGGTTCCGCCTGAGAAACCGAATTTTTTTCATTGTTCTGCTCTTCTCCTCCATTAACAGGTGATAAAAGAGTTTCTTGGGAGTCATTCATAATCGTCATTTTAAAGAAAAGCCATCGCTTTTTAATTATATGACAAAATAAAAAAAATATTTCGGCAATTCATATTAAAACGTCATTTTTTTTCATTCCTGCAATTTATAATAAACTAAATATAATTACATACATTTCAATTTTTTTTTAGCAGTCATATATAATCAAATAAATTTCAATATTTTATAACTATATACAAAGTTTAAAACAGAAATACATTACACGTAAAAATATTTACTTTTATTATTCAAGTCCAACAAATAATACATAATTTAATATTATTTTATTTTCATGCACTCCATTGCTTTTCTGTATGAAAAAAGTAGTAGAAATTAATTTTTTATTTATCTTTGATTCACAAAAGTGCTGAACAAATAACACCATATTAATATGAGATCGAATATGATAAGAAGAAGTGCTGTATTATTATTTACATTTTTTGTGATAATAACCGTTTATTCCCAAAATATTAGTTTTAAATATGGTAATGTAACTACCGACGAATTAAAAATGAATTCGTATGCCAAAGACACCAGCGCGGAAGCAGCGGTTATATATGAATATACAAATGTATATTACGATGCCGATCCCATAAAAGGCTTTCAGGTTGTTACGCAATATGCGGCTAAAATAAAAATATTAACTACCGAAGGTCTTAAATATGCAAGTATTACTATTCCGTACTACTCTAAACGCACATTAAACGAAACCGTCGAAGAAAAGATCGAAGAACTTCAGGGGGCCACTTATAATCTGGTAAATGGGAAAATCGTACAAAAAAATCTTACACTGGAAAATATTTACGACGGGCATACCAGCGACATAACAAAAGAAATGAAATTTTCTTTTCCCGATGTAAAACCGGGAAGTGTCATCGAATATAAATATATTCTCCGTTCCGATTTGTTTATGTATATCCCCATGCTGGACATACAAAAAGACATCCCGATGTTGCATTGTGAAAAAAAAGCAGAAATACCCGAATATTTCATCTATGATGTAAAAGCATCAGGATATCCGACACCCTCTGTTACAAAATCAACAGGAAAAAAAACATTTCTTTTTGGAATCGACCGATCCAATAAACCAACAAATACAAATACGACTATCTATAAATTATCTAAAAATGATATACCCGCTTTTAAAATCGGCGATTATGTATGGTGCCCCGACGACTTTCGGCCGAGACTGGAATTCGAACTTAAAGAAATTAAATTCAGACCGGGCACATACCATCATTATACCAACACATGGCAAGATGTAGAACATTACCTCGATACCCACCCTGATTTTGGTAAATACTACAAACTTAAATATCCATATAAAAAAGAAATAAAACCCCTACTTAAAATAACCAACGAAGAGGAACGTGCCCTGGCCGTACTGAATTTGGTAAGGGATAAATGGAAATGGAATGGAAAATACCAGCTCTTTGTTAAGAATATAAATAATACGGTTCAGTATAAAACAGGAGATAATGCACAATTAAATTTTGTTTTGATGAGCGCTTTAAAAGCTGCAAAACTAAAACCTTACCCAGTAATCCTCAGCCGACGAACTTCAGGCCGAATACCCGATAATTTAATATCGATCGACCGTATGACAACATTTATCGTAGCGGTAAAAAAACCGAACGGATCTTATATTTTCATGGATGCCGGTTCCCCATTCGGAGGACTCAATGTATTAGATGAGTCACTTCTAGCTGAAAATGCACGTATCCTGAATGGTAAATGCGAAAAGATAGATTTGAACGACCTGGTTCCAAATACCCAAATTATCCGAATCGAAGCAAAACTTAAACCATCAGGAGAGGTAAACGGAACATTTTCGATGCAATCTACCGGACAATGCGCATATAATTTTAAACGCCTTTACGATCAGGCGAACAGTATGACCGAAAGAACAGATAACTCCTCTCGGATGTATAACGTAAATATAAAGAATTATAAAGGAGAATTCCCGGATAAAACAGTTTTCCAAAATTCCGAAGTTTTCGATTTTGATACCAAAGCAGAAGTTTCGGGAGATCGAATTCTGTTTAGCCCGTTTATTATCAATTTTATGCAAAAAAATCCTTTTTCTGAAGAAAACAGAACATATCCGGTAGAATTCGATTATAATACTAAAACCGAAATAGAAGTCAATCTCGAAATTCCACAAGGTTATTTCATCAAAAAATTACCTTCTTCTTACTTTTTAAGTTCTGCCGATAGCTCTATTAAATGCATTTATTCTATTTCTCAAAGGAGTGATATTATACAAGTCAGATATACCTTCGAAAGAAAAAAAATGTTCTATTTACCAGACAACTATCGAGAATTACACGATTTTTACAATTCACTTACTCAACAATGTAAAGAATACATCGAACTCCAAAAAATAAATTAATCAATCACACATATATAATCTATCACTGTAAAATTTTACAGTGATAGATTATACATAAAATTATACATCACACAGCTCATTAACCTACAATTTTTACGTAACTGCCTAATGTAAAACTTAAACACAAAACCATGAAACACACATTTTTAACTCTCCTTTTTTTAGGGAATTTATTTCTTATTCAAGCACAAGACATCAGTCTTAAATACGGTAAAGTAAATGAAGACGAACTTAAGATGACAACGTACACCCCTGATACTTCAGCCGTTGCCGTCGTACTTTTCGAATATTCCGATTCTCATTTCGACTTTAATGAAAATAAAGGCATACGTTTGATCACCAACTATAAAACTAAAATAAAAATACTTAAAGATGAAGGTCTCAAATATGTTAATATTTCAATTCCGTACTATGATTCCAAAGTAAATTCATCATTAAAAGAAGAAATAACCGATTTACAGGGATATGTTTATAACCTCGAAAACGGAAAAATCATAAAAACCAAACTCAATAAAGAATATATTTTTGACGAACAGAGCGATGAGAATTACTGGCAAAAAAAATTTACATTTCCTAATGCTAAAGTAGGAAGTGTTATCGAATATAAATATACATTTTGTTCCGACTTTATCGAAGATATTCCAGATCTTAAAACGATGAAAAAAATCCCTATTTGGCATAGTGAACTAAGTCTCGAAGCACCCGAATATTTCCGATACAATGCCCAAGCTAAAGGATGGGATCTACCTGTATTCAAAAGCGAATCGGGCGTACAAACAATTTCGTTTTCAAATGGATATAAAAACGAATACCTACAAGCTAAAACAACAAAATATAAAGTTATTGCCGACACAGTAAAAGCATTAAAACCCGAAACCCATATTTGGTGTATCGATGACTATTGCCCCAGAATCGAATTCGAATTAAATGGAATCGCTTTGCCAGGAAATACCTATAAAGCCTACGCCAAAAATTGGGTAACTTTAGAACAAAATATTATGGCCGATAAAAATTTCGGGAAATTACTCGAAATGAAATGTCCCTATAAAGACGATGCCGAAAACCTCAAAAAAATAGAAAACAAGAGAGAAAGAGCCCGTAAAGCATTAAAATACGTCCAGAACAAAATATCATGGAATGGGAATTATAGCTTCAGCGGGTATGGAACAAACGATGCTCTAAAAAATGGTACCGGAAATAACGCTCAAATAAACTTCGTACTTCTAAGTATGCTAAAAGCAGCCGGTCTCGATGCTTATCCTGTATTTATCAGTACAAGAGATAATGGTAAAATTAATACTTCATTTCCATCTCTAAACCAAATAAATACTTTTATTATAGCTATCGCTGAAACAGACAGTACTTATTTTTATCTCGACGGCGGTTCTCCTTACGGAGACATAAATGTACTCGATATAAAATTATTATCGGAAAATGCCCGGCTTTTCGAAGGAGTTGCTGTTAGTCATTGGGAAAATCTGAGTAATTTATCGAGAAATGCTACCAGCTACCTTATTCAGGCAAAAATAGACGAAAACGGCCTTATTGACGGTACTATGACAATTCAGTTTACAGGTGAATGCGCTTTTGAATTTAAAAGATCATGCGGAACTTTAACCCTCGACGAACTAAAAGAATCGGCAAATAATAGCTACGACATAGAAATAAACGATTTTCAGAAAAATGATTCCGATACCCTCATAAACCAAGCTTCAGCTATATTAAAATTTAATAAACAAACTACGACGAATGATGATATGATATATTTTACACCTCTTATTGTCGATTACATGAGTAGTTCTCCGTTTAGTTCTCCGACGAGAAAATATCCGATAGAATTCGATTATAATAATCTCGATCATTTTAATATATCTATCAAAATCCCCGATGATTATAGCGTAAGCGAGTTACCCAAAAGTACTACGCTTGTTAATCCCGATAATTCATACATATGTCGTTTCTATTCATCGACAACCGAAAATACAATTAATTTACAATTTATGGTCGAAAAGAAAAAAAGGTTATTCCTACCGGAAGAATATAAAGACCTTCAGAATTTTTACACGGCACTGATCAGTAAAAGTACCGAACAGATTGTTTTAAAAAAAAATAAATAATTTACTATTATCATAAATATTTTAAATACCTCTAAACGATGAACTTTGTATATAAAAAAAGAAACAGCTATTTTCTTTTATTCGTATTATTATGTAATATTTTCTCTTCATACTCTCAGAAAATAAATCTTAAATACGGTAAAGTAAATGACGACGAATTGAAAATGACGACCTATACACCCGACTCGTCAGCCGATGCGGTAGTCCTTTTCGAATATTCCGAAACATATTTCGATTACTCCGAAAAGAAAGGTTTCCAACTCGTCACCGATTACAAAACGAAAATAAAAATACTCAATGAAAAAGGCCTTGAATATGCCAATATCTCGATTCCTTATTTCAGAAAAGTCACAATCAACGAAACTACCGAAGAAAAAATAATCGATCTACAAGGCACAGTATATAACCTCGAAAAAGGTAAAATCATAAAAAACAAACTGAAAAACGAATATATATTCGATGAGCAGACCGATGATTATTACTGGCAAAAAAAGTTTACGCTTCCCGGCGCAAAAGTAGGTAGTGTAATTGAATATAAATATACTTTTTATTCCGATTTTTACATGGATGTTCCCGAATTGAAAACCCAACGAGATATTCCTGTATTTCATAGTAAATTATCATTCGAAGCTCCCGACTATTACCGTTATAACGCAATTTCCACGGGCTGGCCTCCCCCTCATTTCACGACCGAACAGGGATCACAGACTTTCACTCTGCAAGAAGGTATGCAAAACCAGCACACTTCTACAAAAACGCTCAAATATATTATGATATCCGATACAGTACCCGCATTAAAGCCCGAAAATTATATTTGGTGTCTTAATGATTTTTGCCCTAAAGTTACCTTCGAACTTGACGGATTAGCTTTTCCGGGAAGAAACTACCAACCCCTCACACGCACCTGGAAAGACTTAGAAAATAACCTTACAGAAGACGATAATTTCGGAAAACTTTTACGAATGAAATGCCCCTATCCCAAAGAAGAAACCGAAGTTATCGCTCAAATCGAAAATATCCGGGAAAAAGCTCGTACCACACTAAAATATGTACAAGGAAAAATAAATTGGGATAATAAATATCGCCTTTCGGGGAAAAACATAAGAGAGGCCTTAACAACCGGAGTAGGTAACAGTGCTCAAATTAACTTTATACTTATCAGTACACTCAATGCTGTAGGATTAAAAGCATATCCCGTACTTATCAGTACTCGTGACAATGGCCGCATCCCGATGGCTTTTCCGACTATAGACAAATTAAATACCTTTATTGTCGCTGTAGAAGAAGCTGACAATAAATATTTTTATCTCGACGGATGCTCTAAATATGGAGATATTAATGTATTCGATACAAATCTTCTTGTCGAACAAGGTCGTCTTTTCAAAGGCAGGGAAAACGGAGAATGGAAAAATATAGATAATCTTTCCCGCAATGCTGCCAGTTTTACAATTAAAGCTCAGTTAAACGATGAAGGAATTATCACCGGAAATATTGCAATACAGTTTACGGGACAAAATGCCTATGCTTACAAAAAATCTCTCGGAAATTATTCTATCGAGGAATTAAAGGAATATTGGGGGGACGAAATTGGATGTGATATTACCGATTATCAGGGTTTTGCACCAGACAGCATCCTAAACCAGGCATCTTCAAAAGCGACATTCTCGAAACAGGCAATCGTAAACGAAAGTATGTTATACCTGAATCCATTGTTAATTGATTATGTTAAAGAATCTCCGTTTACCGCCGTAAACAGAAAATACCCCATAGAATTCGATTATAATAAACTCATACATTACAATATAGAATTGAGTATACCTGAAAATTATCAGATAAATGAAATCCCTAAAACGACAACCATAATAAATACCGATAAAACACTGAGTTGTAAATTTATCTCTTCACAATCGGGAAACAAAATCAAAATACAATTCATGTTCGAAAACAAAAGGTCGGTTTTCCTTCCTGAAGAATACAAAGACTTACAAACTTTTTATTCTGCTATGATCGGAAAATGTAACGAACAAATTGTAATACAAAAAAAATGATTAAAGAATGATTAAAAAAAATTTATGGGTTCTGTCTTTAGCTTTTATGAGTTTCTTCCCATTAAATGCCCAATACAAACCGATAGATATTCCAGAATACTTTACCCGTAATGCCGATGCTGTATTACAGGCTGACAGACTCGAATTTAGTTTCACAGGAGAAAATAACGGAATAGAACGGGAAATTACAATTACGACTGTACTGAACAAAAACGGCAAAGAATACGGTTTTTTCTTTGCCTATAACGATTCATTTCAGGAATTGGTATCTTTCAAAGGAATTATCTACGACAAAAACGGAAAAGAAATAAAAAAAATATCAAAAAACGATCTCAAAATTACCGAATACAATGAAGGTTTGGCATCTGACGGACGAACATATTATTATACACCGCAAATAGGTCAGTACCCCTATACAGTTCGTTATGAACACGAAACTCTATATAAAAAAAGGATTATAGGTCTACCGATATTTATCCCTCAAAAAGGAAACAATATCAGTGTTATCAATAGCGTATACAGTATAGCTCTAAATGGATTCAATACGATTAAATACAAATCTCTTTCAGGAATAAAAGAACCTGTAATAACCCGCGATAAAAAAGGGGATACGTATTCTTGGAGCGCCGATTCCATTCAGGCATTTACCGAAGAATACTACGCTCCTCCCTTCGCAGAAATTACTCCTTCGTTGTACGTAGTTCCCGTCAGATTCGCATTTAAAAACTTAACCGGAGATATGACTGACTGGAAAACTTACGGAAACTGGCTATATGCCTTACAAGAAGGAAGAGATAAACTACCAGAAGAACTAAAGCTTAAAATACATGAACTGACTGATACATGTAAAACACAAATAAATAAAATAAAAATACTATACGATTATCTGGTAAATAATACTCGCTATATAAGTATACAAATAGGTATCGGAGGACTGCAACCGATGGAGGCAACCGAGGTATATAAAACGGGGTTCGGAGATTGTAAAGGTCTTTCTAATTATATGACTGCAATATTAAAAGAAGTAGGTATAACGGCTTATAACACAATTATTAATACAAACGAAAAAAAATTGCTAAAAGATTTTGCCAGCGCCCAAGCTAACCACGAAATCGTAGCCGTACCTATGCAAAAAGATACCTTGTGGTTAGAATGCACTTCTAAAGAACCCTTTGGTTTTAGAACGCATGCCGGTCATGATGTCTTACTAATAACTCCCGATGGAGGAAAATTATCGACAATACCCGATTATAGCGACCAAGAAAACCAATCTTATATACGTGCTGATATCAGTATTAATGAAAATGGAGAAATATCGGGCTTCGTAAACGAAATAAATGCACTAAAACAATTCATATCCACATCGAATTTTGATCTTTTAAAACCAGACGAAAAAGTAAAATTCATACGAAAACGATTAAATATCATCAACCCTGATATAAGCAATATCGAGTATACTAAGGTTGAAAACGAAAGACCTTTTTCATCACTGGTTTATAACTTTAAAACTACACAAATCCTTAAAAACACAGGGAAAAGATTGTTTATAAACTTAAATCCTTTCAGAGAAGGAATAACACAACTCCCCCAAAAAGAAAGAATACGACCGATTATAATTCCTTACGGATTTCACGATACCGACAGTATCACACTTACAATACCCTCTGGATATACGTTAGAATCCATACCTCAGAATATCGAAATATATTCTCCTTTCGGCACTTTTACGACACGATATGTCAAACAAGATAACAAGTTAATTGCCCGATATGACTTAATTAAGTATTCAGGAAAATTCGATGCTTCGAAATACAACGAACTGTATGAATTTCATAAACACGTAAATCAACTGTATCAGGTAAAAGCCGTACTGAAAAAAGAATCCGATAGTACAACACAATAAAAAAATCAGGCCTCTTTTAAAAAGGCCCGATTTTTTATCCGGTAATAAGACTATATTATTATTATCTTTTTGCAGGAATGAATATAAGATACGCGATAACAGAATTTATAAAATTATAAAGTTATTTTCGAATCAAAGATATTTATCATTTTAATACTTCGACACACCCGAATCCCAAATTAACTTTTTCACCTAATCCCGTATTGTAAATCAAGCGGTGCAATACCGGGGGCAAAGTAAGTTTAAATTTATACATATAACCGATGATTTTCGTCTCATCTGCAGTAAATCTTTTTATAAAGATACCTTTTCTTTTTGCAGGAGTGAGTAATTCGAGATCGAAATTGAAATCACTGGCATATTCTTTTCTGTAAAAATACGCATACTTATCGAGAATTGTCTGAATAAAGGCCTGTGAATACTCGGGACATTCCGGTCCGATATATTCAAGACTTCTGTTCGGACGTACATTCGCTAAAACAATCGGGGATAAAGATAAATAATTCATGGTTTGTGTAAAATCCGGCATTTCATTCTGAATTATTTCATCTACAAGAAATTCCACTTTACTGTGACGATCTCCGATCAACAAAGTTTGCCCCAAAAACAGGTGATTCAATAATTCGGCCGTTCCTCTTTCAGGAAGAAACGATATCCATAATTGAACCCTCTTAGCCAAAATATACAACCTATCGACTTCGACTTTGATTCGGGGAATATAAAAATTAGAAATAGAGAACAGACGGTATTTCGTATTCATTTCGGGTAAAAAACCATTCATCCTCAACCAATCCCCATATAACTCCACATTATCAGTCAGCTTCCGATGTACACAAGAAGACAATTCATACTGATAACTCACTGGTAAAATATTTCCAAAATTTTCCGGTTTTACCGAAAGTATTAATTTAAATCGCATATCAGCACTTTATTTGCAATAATTAAAAAAACTCTGTTTTTCACAATAATCCTATTTTTCGCTATACCCTTGCCCATTCTAAAGACACGATCTCTAATTCTGCGCTCTATAATAAAATGTCGTACAATTTTCAGGAACAAAAGTTTCCGAAGCTATACGAAGCAATTTATCCGGGGTCACGCTTAAATATTTATTTATCTCTCTATTTATATCCTCTGCTTTACCTATAAGTTCGTGATAAGCCAGATTTGTCGCTTTATTCAGATAATTCAAATTTGAAAATAAATAATTAGATTCAAATTTATTGACGACTTTCTCCAGCTCGCTTTCATCTACCTTTTTTATAATAAGACGATTTATTTCCTCGGTAATAATCTTATCCGCATCCTCGATATTCACTCCTCTATTCGGCTTTCCGCTAACGACAAACAGTCCCGGGTCAATATCTCCGGTCACATAAGCATCTATTTCGGCAAATATTTTACGATCCATTACCAGTTCACGATATAACCTCGATGAAGTCCCGTTAGATAATATATCCGACAGCAGATCGACACCGGCATAATCCGAATGATTCCGTCCACAAATATGATAAGCTTTTGTAACCAAATCGAGAGGGACATTTCGCGATACTTCACCAAAACGAGCCGAATTCTGAATCGGTTCCTGCGGCAATTTTCGTTTTACAATGTCACGGGATTCAATCGGGCCGAACCATTTCTCGGCAAGCCATAAGGTATCTTCGTACGTAATATTGCCTGCAACAGACAGGATTGCATTATTGGGTGCGTAATGTCTGTAGAAAAAAGTTTTTACCTCATCGAGTGTTGCATCAGCGATATGGCTGATTTCTTTTCCTATCGTCGACCAGCGATAAGGATGTATTTTGTATGCCAAAGGACGCAACAACAAATACAAATCCCCATAAGGCTGATTCAAGTTTCGTTGTTTAAATTCCTCAATCACAACCTGTTTTTGTACCGATAAACTCCTCTCTGAAAAATCAAGGGATAACATACGATCCGATTCAAGCCAAAAAGCAGTTTCTACATTCTGTTTGGGAATGACAGAATAATAATTTGTGATATCATTATTAGTCCATGCATTATTTTCCCCTCCGGCCATCTGCAATGGGGTATCGAAATCAGGGATATTCACAGAACCGCCGAACATAAGATGTTCAAACAAATGAGCAAAACCCGTTCGCTGAGGATCCTCGTCTTTCGATCCAACATCATAAACGATATTAAGCGCCACCATTTGAGTGCTGTCGTCGTAATGATGCAACAGCCTCAATCCGTTTGATAAAATATGTCGGTTAACTTTTATCACTTTATTCCCTTACGATTTCGATCTTCATTTTTATATCTGTTTTCGGCCGGTCTTTCGTATCGGTCTTTACATTCTCGATTTTATCAAGTACGTCCCATCCTTCAACGACCTCTCCAAAAACCGTATATTCGCCGTCGAGATGAGGAGCACCTCCTACGGTAGTATACGCTTCCCGCTGTAAGTCGGTAAATACAAATGGACCTTCTTCCTGTAAACGTTCTTTAGTCTCCGCAATCAGTTTTTCCTGCAATTCATACAAACCCTCATTATCCCGATTACGGCGTAACTGCATAATTTCAGATTTATGTTCGCCGACAAGACGATTAAAAATTCGGGTTTCTCTCTGTTTAGTCAGACTATTCTCGAGCGAAACTAAATTTCCTCCTGAAAAAACTTTACCCGTAACAATATAAAACTGTGAACCCGAAGACTCTTTTCCCGGATTTACATCATCTCCTGTACGAGCAGCAGCCAAAGCCCCTTTCTTATGAAAATGAGTCGGAAAAACAATTTCTGCCGGAATAGTATAACCGGGGCCACCCATTCCTAACGACTTTCCTGCTGGTGCATTTACCGATGTGGGATCTCCTCCCTGAATCATGAAATCTTTTATCACTCGATGAAATAAAGTACCGTTATAGGCACCTTCTTTTATCAGTTTTATAAAATTTTCTTTATGCAAAGGAGTCTCATCGTATAATTTCAATGTAATTACACCATAATCCGTTTCAATTTTTACATATGTATTTTTATCTCCGTTTCCTGAGGAACAGCTCATATTAATTAATATTAAAATTAATATATATAGTAAAGATCGTATCATAAACAGCTTACATACAACAATATTAAGAACAATATGTACCCTTGTTCCTTTTCATTTGTTTTATTTGTTGATTCAGCATAATGTTTTTCAATTGAGATTTTATCTAACTGCTATTGAGTTATATATATTACGCATTAGTAATTTTTATTTATCCCAACCTTATTTAGGGTTTAAAGATACTTAATATTATGAACTAACAAACAAAAAAGGTCACATAATAACGCTATGCAACCTTTTTTTATATTCATTTAGTTTTTTACTCTATTTTTTCGGGTCCAAACTCAATTAAAGCTTCTGCTTCGGGCGTTGTCGCATACTGTACAAAATTATCGTTATATTTTTTGGCCAGTGAGCGTGCTTTTTTCTCCCATTCTTTTACATCTGCGTAGGTATCACGCGGATCGAGAATTTTTGAATCCACTCCGGGCAATGCAGTAGGTATTGTCAGGTTAAGTATCGGTACGTGTTTTGTTTGCGCCTTTTCGATATCTCCCGAAAGAATCGCATCTATAATCGCGCGCGTTTCTTTTATCGATATTCGTTTTCCCGTACCGTTCCATCCGGTATTTACCAAATAAGCCTTACAATGATGATCGTGCATTTTACGGGCAAGAACGGCTGCATACATCATTGGATGTACAGTAAGAAAAGCCTCACCGAAAGCCGGAGAAAATGAAGGCAACGGCTCGGTAATTCCTCGTTCGGTACCCGCCAGTTTCGAAGTATATCCGCTAATAAAATGATATTGCGCCTGTTTTTCGTCAAGTATCGATACCGGTGGTAAAACTCCGTACGCATCGGCCGAAAGGTATATGATTTTTGATGCATGTCCGGCACGGGAAGGTACTACAATATTGTCGATATGATAGATCGGATAACTAACACGGGTATTTTCAGTGATAGAAGCATCGGCAAAATCGATACTACCGTCTTTACGTACCACGACATTTTCGAGTAAAGCGTCCCGACGTATGGCATTCCATATTTCAGGTTCATTTTCTTTGCTTAAGTTGATAACTTTCGCATAACATCCGCCTTCGAAATTAAACACACCGTTATCATCCCATCCATGTTCATCGTCTCCGATAAGCAAACGCTTCGGGTCGGTAGACAGAGTCGTTTTTCCGGTTCCGGATAATCCGAAAAATAAAGCGACATCTCCGTTGATTCCCACATTTGCCGAACAATGCATTGAGGCGATACCTTTTAAAGGAAGGTAATAGTTCATCATACTGAACATTCCTTTTTTCATTTCTCCGCCATACCAGGTACCACCGATAATCTGCATACGTTCTGTTAAATTAAAAGCGACGAATACTTCCGAGTTCAACCCTTGTTCTTTCCATTTAGGATTGGTTATTTTCGAACCGTTAAGAACGACAAAATCCGGATCACCGAAATTTTTCAATTCATCATCCGTCGGCCTTATAAACATATTTTTAACGAAATGAGCCTGCCAGGCTACTTCCATAATAAAACGTACTTTCAATCGCGTATCTTCATTGGTACCACAATAAGCATCTACCACATAAAGACGGTCTTTATCGGACAATTCTCCTACAACCAATTTTTTAAGATCGATCCATACTTCCGTACTCATCGCATGATTTATACGCCCGTCCCACCAAACCGTACTTTCGGTCGTAGCGTCTTTCACGATATATTTATCTTTCGGCGATCGACCTGTAAATTTACCTGTTTTCACAGCAACCGCACCGGTATCGGTAACTTCGGCTTTTTCAAAACCAGTCAAAGAAGAGTCGGTCTCGTCTTTGAACAAATCTTCATAGGAGGGATTATAAACTATTTCTTTTACTCCGGTAATCCCGTATTTGCTTAAATCAATTTGTGTCATAATTTATTGTTTTTATATTCTTTCATATACACACAGATAAACATTATCGTTTCCTTTTTGTTTACTAAGGTTCTGATAATAAAATAAAAAGAGCGACAAAATTTGTCGCTCTTTTTATTTTCACAATCTAATTATCTCTTACAATTCTATCGGTTTATATCTGGGAACAAGCATTTTCATAACTCCCCAACCTATTAGATAGGCAAAAGCACAAATTGAAAAAATAATAAAATATCCCGATTCTATACCTTTGAATCCGAGCAATTGCATATTATTTAACTCGGCATAATCAAATAACATACCCGATCCTTTATTGATAAAGAACGAGCCTACTCCTCCTGCCATACCACCGATACCGGTAATCGTTGCAATAGCACTTTTTGGAAACATATCCCCAATTGTTGAAAATATATTTGCCGACCAGGCCTGATGTGCAGCTCCGGCAATACCGATAATAATGACTGGAAACCAATATGAAAGATGCCCCAACGGTTGTGCGCATAATGCCAGCAAAGGGAAAAAAGCAAAAATAAGCATGGCACGCATACGCCCCGCATAAGGATTCATATTCTTTTTATCAACATAATAAGTAGGTAACCACCCACCGATTATCGATAATAACGTAATCGCATATAAAACAAAGATCGCAGCTTGGCTTCCCGTGTCAGAAGACTTCATTCCGTATACCGAACTCAAATAGGCCGGAGTCCAAAATAAATAAAACCACCAAACACCATCGGTCATAAATTTACCGAAAGCAAAGGCCCAGGTCTGTTTGAATTTAAAACATTCGACAAATGAAAGCTTCTTCCCTTCTGCAGTTTCGTCTTTCGCCTCTTCTGCCGATCCCTTATCTTGTTGTATGTAATCCAGTTCGGCCTTATTTACGCGGGGGTTCTGATCGGGCTTTTTATATACGAATACCCAAAATCCCATCCAGATAAAGCCCAAAGCACCAATAATGATAAAAGACATTTCCCAACCGAAATGGGTAGCAATTACCGGTATCGATACCGGTGCAGCCAATGCTCCTACCGTGGCTCCGGCATTAAAAATACTGGTAGACAATGCCCGGTCTTTTTTAGGAAAGTACTCGGCAGTCGCTTTTATAGCTGCCGGAAAATTCCCGGCTTCACCGATGGCAAGCACCAATCTGGCAAAAATAAAAAGTACTACGCTCACGTTAATAATTTTGCCGGCATCTCCTACAAGAGCTATGGCATCTTTCGCCCCTTCAAAACCGACCAGCCACTTTCCGGCTACGATACCCGAAGTAGCGATTCCGCAAAAAGCATGCAAACAAGCACCGACCGACCAGATTCCAATCGACCAGAGAAATCCTTTCTTTGTATCGAGCCAATCGACAAAACGTCCTGCGAATAACATTCCTACAGCATAAAAAATAGAAAATAACGCTGTAATATCACCGTAATCGTCATTAGTCCAGTGAAATTCGGGAGCAATAAAATCTTTCCAAGTAAGCGACAAAACCTGCCGGTCGAGATAATTAACCGTAGTCGCAAAAAACAACATCATACAAATGATCCATCTGTAGTTTGTCATCCGACCATTCTGATTCAGTAACGTATTCATTCTATAATTCTTATTTTTGAGTGTTTTTCTTATTGTGAGTCATTAAGTAAAAATTCCATCTTCACCAATCGAAGACAGAAAGTTTAATTATGTCTATTTCCTGTACTTCTTTATTATCTCGAGTGCAGTCCTGCATTTTTGGGTTACTATCTCCCAATCGCCCTTTTCGATTGCATCAGCCGGAAAAAGATTCGATCCCATACCTACACAAGTCACTCCTGCATTTATCCATGCCGAAAGATTCTCCTCGGTAGGTTCCACTGCTCCGGTAACCATTATCATCGACCAGGGCATAGGTGCTTTTAAATTCTTAACAAAAGAGGGTCCTCCTACATTTCCTGCCGGGAATACCTTACATAAGTCACAACCGGCCTCTTGTGCATACCCGATCTCCGATACCGATCCACAGCCGGGTGTATAAGGTATAAGTCGCCTGTTACATACTTTTACTATATCGGGATTATATAAAGGCCCCACAATAAAATTAGCTCCTAATTGTATGTATAACGAGGCTGTCCCTGCATCAACAACCGATCCCGCTCCGAGGATCATATCGGGGCATTCGGTTGCTACGTATTTTTCTAATGCAGCAAATACATCCTGTGCGAAATCCCCCCGATTTGTAAATTCAAATGCACGTACTCCTCCTTCATAACAGGCTTTTACAACTTTTTTTGCTACTTCTAAATCCCGATGATAAAACACAGGCACCAAGCCTGTAGATGAAATAGTTTCGAGAACCCTGATTTTTGAAAACCTTGCCATATTGATTAAATTTTTAAAGTCAAAAAGTCCAACACATTTGCTGTCTCTCTTTCTGAAAATAGATTATTTTTTATCTCGAAACACGACCGGATGAATCTCCACTCATCAATTTTTCCACTTCTTCTACCGTCACTAAATTAAAATCCCCGTATATAGTGTGTTTCAGGCATGACGCCGCTACTGCAAAATCCAAGGCTTTCCGGTCATCTCCGTTATAGGTCAGTAAACCGTAAATAAGGCCACCCATAAAAGAGTCTCCACCTCCCACGCGGTCGACGATATGAGTTATATCGTAACGAGCTGACTTATATAATCGACTTCCGTCATACAAAACCCCTCCCCAGGTATTATGATTGGCATTTACCGATCCACGTAAAGTTATAATCACTTTCCGAACCCTCGGGAAACGAGACATCAATTGCCGGCATACCGATTCGAACTCTTCCGCATTTACCTCTCCTTCGGTCTGCGTTACATCGAAACCTTCCGGTTTTATACCGAACACTTTCTCCGCATCCTCTTCGTTGCCGAGTATGACATCACAACCGGCAACCAGATCGGGCATCACTTCAGATGCCTTTTTACCATACTTCCAAAGATTTTTACGATAATTAAGGTCGCAAGTTACCATAATACCCATACGATTGGCTGCCTGTATGGCCTCAAGACAAGTCTCAGCCGCCCCTTGCGATAAAGCAGGAGTAATTCCCGTCCAGTGAAAACAATCCGTACCTCTTAGTACCTCATACCAATCGATCATTCCAGGCTTTATATCCGAAATCGAGGAATGAGCCCGATCATAAACGACTTTACTGGCACGTGCAACAGCTCCTGTTTCCAGAAAATAAATGCCAAGCCTTTCGCCGCCGTATATTACATGATCGGTTTTTACTCCGTGTTTATGTAATTCCATGATACAATTCCGTGCAATGTCATTTTCAGGTAAACGGGTAACAAAATACGCATCTATACCATAATTTGAGAGAGAAACTGCAACATTAGCTTCCCCACCACCATAAGTAGCCGTATATTCGGTAGCCTGACAAAATCGCTGATAACCCGGTGTTGCAAGACGCAACATGATTTCTCCAAACGTAATAACTTTCTTGCTCATTGATCAAATAATAAAATAAAAACTTGTGATTTAGCAAATACGGTGCAAATATAAACAATATTCCGAAAATAGAACAATCGATTGCACTAATTCTCATTTTTTAATTTATAAAGATAGTATTCCCGATTCTATCTTTAATCGATAGCCGGTCTCTATTCTACCTATCAACCCTTGATATAAAAAATTTTCAACCCTCTTCTTTAATATCGAAAAAAGATTCGAGATGCTCTTTTACGACATATTTTTTTACCATTTTAAAAAGATTGGAAGCAAAAACAAAATCATCGAGAGCCTCGTTTTTAGCGGTAAATATTTCTTCTTTATTTCCAACCCAAGCTTTATGCCCCTTATTCAGAAAAATAATATTCTCACCGATGCCCATCACCGAGTTCATATCGTGAGTATTTACAATTGTAGTAATATTATATTCTTTAGTAATATCGCTTACCAACTCATCGATAAGTATAGATGTGCGTGGATCGAGTCCCGAATTAGGTTCGTCGCAAAAAAGATATTTAGGATTTAAGGCTATGGCCCGGGCTATGGCTACCCGTTTTTGCATTCCCCCGCTTATCTCCGAAGGCAACAAGTTATTCACGCCTTTCAGGTTGACCCTTTCAAGACAAAACTCCGCCCTTTTTATACGTTGAGCCATCGACTTACGCGTATACATAGTAAGAGGGAACATGACATTTTGCAATACGGTAAGAGAATCGAACAAGGCCGATCCCTGAAAAAGCATACCTATTTCCGACCGCAAAGCATGTACCTCACTACGATTCATTGCCAATAAATCTTTACCGTTATATAAAATCTGCCCCGACTCGGGAGTTATCAGACCGACAATCGATTTCATCAGTACTGTTTTACCCGATCCGCTTTGACCGATAATTAAATTTGTCTTGCCGGTATAAAAAGTGGCGGAAATATCATGCAGTATCTTTTTCCCGTCGAACGATTTACTTACTTTCTTTACTTCGATCATTGCAATAATAAATTTGTGAGTAAAACATCGAGTAACAAAATCATCACACTGCTTACGACAACCGAATCGGTACTGGCTTTTCCTACTTCCAAAGCCCCTCCCCGTGCATTATATCCATAATAAGAAGCGACCGAGCTGATAACAAAAGCAAAGAAAAACGATTTAATAATAGAATACCAGATATAATATTCCTGAAAATAACTCTGTAAACCGTATATATACTTCGATGGAGAAATCATCCCTGAAAAAATAGCGATAAGGTATCCTCCTGAAAGCCCCATAAACATACTGAAAATAACCAATACCGGAATAAAAGTTACTAATGCGACAACTTTCGGCAAAATAAGGTAATTGGCCGAATTCACACCCATAATATCTAAAGCGTCTATTTGTTCGGTAACTCTCATCGTTCCTATCTCCGAGGCAATATTAGATCCGACTTTACCGGCCAGAATAAGACACATGATCGACGATGAAAATTCGAGAATAAGAGTGTCCCTGGTAACAAGCCCTACCGTATATGGGGGAATCAAAGGAGACATAATATTCAGGGACACCTGAATAGTAATAACCGCTCCAATAAATAGAGAAATGGTAACAACGATCGCAATAGAATCTATTCCCAATTTATATACTTCGGCAACATAACGTTTAAAAAATTCACTCCATCGGTCGGGTATCGAAAATACCCTGCCCATGAGGATAACATAGTCGCCAAACTTAGATAATGACTTGGTCAACAGCATACTTCAACTTATTTTTGAATCGAAAATTTTCATTTTCATTCTACAAACTTATACAAAAAATCTCGGATTCAGACGGTATGATCTTTAAAAAAAACGAATCTATCGTTAATATAGGACTCATAAGAAGATAACATCGGAAACAGATAAATTAAAAGACAGAACAAAAGATATCGGTATTTTTATATAACTTTGTCGAAAATAATAGTCGAAAAACGAAATCCAGATGCCGAAAGACGATCAGAATATCGAATTGCAATCAAACAATTTCCCGACAGATGATTTAGCATCTATCCGGGAAGGCGAACAATCGTTAATGACATTGAGGACAGAAGAACTCGTAAAAAAATATCGTCAGAGAACGGTCGTAAACCATGTATCTATCAATGTTAAGCAAGGAGAAATTGTCGGCTTGCTCGGCCCAAACGGTGCAGGTAAAACTACAACTTTCTATATGGCCGTAGGACTGGTTACTCCCAATGAAGGCCGTATATTTCTTAACGACCTCGATATCACGAAATTTCCTGTTTACAGACGCGCTCAACACGGTATCGGGTATTTAGCTCAAGAGGCTTCTGTATTCCGTAAAATGTCGGTAGAAGATAATATTGCGTCTATCCTCGAAATGACCGGAGAAAGCAAATCGTTTCAGAAAGACAAACTCGAAAGCCTGTTAGCAGAATTCCGGCTTCAAAAAGTACGTAAAAATTTAGGGGATCAGCTATCTGGAGGAGAACGAAGAAGAACCGAAATAGCAAGATGTCTGGCTATTAATCCAAAATTTATCATGCTCGACGAACCGTTTGCCGGCGTCGATCCTATCGCGGTAGAAGATATTCAGTATATCGTTTATAAACTGAAAGAAAAAAATATCGGAATCCTGATTACAGACCATAATGCACCTGAAACATTAAGTATTACCGACCGCGCTTATTTACTTTTCGAAGGGAAAATACTATTTCAAGGAAATTCTGAAGAACTAGCGGAAAACCCGGTAGTAAGAGAAAAATATCTGGGTCGTAACTTCATATTCCACCGTAAAAAATTCGATTAATAATAGTTATACCATTCCTACTCGATTCTATTTATTATGGTATCAAAATCAGAAAGAGAACAAATCATTTCCCTCATCCATCAGGAAGTAATTCCGGCAATCGGTTGTACTGAACCGATCGCAGTAGCTTTAGCAGTTGCAAAAGCTACCGAAACATTAGGGGAAAGACCTGAAAAAATAGAGGTGCTCTTAAGTGCGAATATACTAAAAAACGCTATGGGAGTAGGAATACCGGGGACTGATATGATAGGATTACCTATTGCCGTAGCTTTAGGGGCGATCATCGGGAAATCGGAATATCAACTCGAGGTTTTACGTGACAGTACTCCAGAAGCTGTTACGGCCGGGAAAAAAATGATCGAAGAAAAACGTATCGATATAAAACTGAAAGAAGGGACATCCGAAAAACTATACATCGAAATACAATGTAAATCCGGCAATAAAAGCAGCTGTGCAATTATATGCCGAGAACACACTCATTTTGTTTACATCGCATCCGATAATGAAGTATTGCTCGACCTGAAAAATGAAGCGGATTGTGAGACAGAAGAGCATTCTCTCGAGCTGAATCTCAAAAAGGTTTACGAATTCGCCATATCTGCTCCGCTTGATGAGATACGTTTTATTCTCGAGACGGCTCGGATAAATAAAGCGGCAGCCGAACAATCTTTCGAAGGAGAATACGGCCATCAGTTAGGAAAAATTCTGAAAGGAAAATACGAACGCCAAGTAATGGGAGACAGCCTTTTTTCCCATATCCTATCTTATACCTCTGCAGCTTGTGACGCACGAATGGCCGGTGCGATGATTCCTGTTATGAGTAATTCAGGAAGCGGAAATCAAGGAATTGCAGCAACCTTACCCGTAGTCGTATATGCCGAGGAAAATGATAAAAGCGAGGAGGATCTCATACGGGCACTCATGCTAAGTCATCTTACAGTGGTATATATAAAACAAAATCTGGGCAGATTATCGGCCCTTTGCGGATGCGTCGTAGCTGCCACCGGTTCGAGCTGTGGAATTACTTATCTGATGGGAGGAAAATACGAACAAATATCTTTCGCCGTAAAAAATATGATCGCCAACCTTACCGGCATGATTTGCGACGGAGCAAAACCAAGCTGTGCCTTAAAACTGACAAGCGGCGTATCGACTGCAGTTCTTTCGGCGATAATGGCCATGGAAAATAAATACGTAACTTCAGTCGAAGGTATTATCGACGACGATGTAGATACTTGTATTCGCAATCTCACCCTTATCGGAGCAGAAGGCATGAATGAAACAGACCGATTGGTTCTCGATATTATGACTCATAAATCATGATCTATCGATATCCCGAACCGTAAAAATTTATCAACGACGTATCTCTTCATTTTAAAGATTTCTTTTAAGATAAATCATGTCGATACATTGTCGTCCGTTTTCAAATATCGGTTCGGAATAATTTTTTACAAAAAAATCTTTCACCACATGATCGAGCACAAATCCCGAACGTTGATAAAACGAAACACCGGAATCCGATGTTCCTACATACATGTAATCATATTTACGACTATATCTCTGCATTAAATAACCGATCAGAGCTGTTGCATATCCCCTTCCCTGATAATCTTCTTTGGTGGCCAGATTCTTCAGTTCACAAGCTGTGTCGGATAACGGCAAGATAACGGCCTCCGATACGACATTTCCATCGACTTCGAGAACATACATATAACCCTGTTCCAAATAGCGATCGATCATTCCTTCATCGGGATCGGCCGATATAAGAAAATCTAAATAAAATTTTTTATTCTGCGTTATTTCCCGTATCCTGTACATGATTCTGCTTGAAAGCAATCCGATAAAAAACAATACACAAAACTACAAAAAGAAATAAACTGCACCAGGCCATCCAGCCGGTTGAAGAAGCAGAGGTACCGATAGTTTCAAAATCGTTTGAAAAATGATACTCTTTACTTAAGTAATTATATACGACTGCTACACTGTTGTTAAGAAAATGAGCAAAAATAGGTAACCATATATTTCCCGACCAAACTAACAGGTATCCGAAAAAGGCTCCCAACAACATACGGGGAATAAAACCGTAAAATTGCAAATGTATGGTACTAAACACGATTGCCGCCGTCCAAATAGCCAAATGTTTATTCCTGAATTTATCGAGAAACAGACGCTGAAATATTCCACGGAAAGTCAATTCTTCTCCTATTCCGGCCAAAACTCCCACAATTATAATCACAGCAAGCAAACCTCCTAAAGTTTGCACCGAAATCAATTGCTCGGTAACTTGACGAGCTGTCTCTTCGCTATTTTTCATCCAGGTTTCTATCCCAGACATAAACTCGGGAAATTGCATCGATTCATTCCAGGCAACTGTCCAGTTTAAAAAGGGAATCGAAGCAATCATACACAAAAAAACACCGACCAAAGCCCTGAATGACGGTAATTTGTCGAGATGAAGATAATGAATAGGGGAATAACTGTAAAGAAACGCAATAAAAAAAGGCGGCAATACAAACAGGCACATCGTTTGTATTGCAGTAAGTATACGTACCAGATTTTCAGGAGCGAATTTTCCCGAACAGATATAAGATACAACTCCTAAAACGGCAAGTGTAAAGAGCATCATCAACAAAAAAACAGCCAATGCCGCAAATAATTTTACCGTAAACGATGATTTAGCGTATTTATTGATCAGATCCATAATTTTAAAATTTGAAAATCAGCATAAAAGAAAGAAACAACGTAAACAATAATAAATTACGCGCAGTTTTACCTAAAAAAGTATTCAAATTTGTCCCCTCATGACTACCGATTCCTCTCCAGGTAACAATATGGATAATCAAGAATAACAAAGAAAGAATAATTCCTGCAAGCGGATAACTGAACCACACTCTGGCTGTAACTACCACAGCTATAAAACCATTCGAAAGATAAGCGTAATAGGCAAATTTACGACCAAAACGTACAACGATCGTACGTTTTCCCGAGCGCTGATCCTCCTCTACATCCCGATAATTATTCACCATAAGTATATTTACCGATAACAGACCGATAGCTATACTTCCGAGCAAAGGTGAAACATCGAAATGTAAAACCTGAACATAATAGGTAAGATTAACCGCAACGAGACCGAAGAAAACGAAAACAGCTACATCGCCCAATCCTTTATACGATAACGGATAAGGCCCCGCCGAATAAGCCAATGCACCTATTGCGATTAAAATTCCGGCTCCGATCAGCCACCAACCTCCGTACAACAATAAAAAAAGCCCCGTAATGCAAGCAGTACCTAATGTCAGCACAGTTACCGTTAACATTGCCTGCGGTGAAATATCACCCGAAGCTACAGCTCTTCTCGGCCCGACCCGTTTTTCCCCGTCGCTTCCTTTCTTATAATCATAATAATCATTTGCAAAATTAGACGCGATCTGCGCCAATAAAGCAAACACCAGACACAACAAAAAAGGGATGCATTTAAAGCCTCCGCAAGCCCAAGCATAAGCCGTACCGGCAAAAACCGGACATGCCGACGCCGGTAAAGTACGGGGACGAGCCGCAAGTATCCATTTTTTTATCATTTCGATCAATTAACGTTCACAATAATCATGTAATACCGAAACATTTTTGTATCGCCTGCCTTATCAAGACAGCATCATCTTTATTCTCTTTCAGTATCGAAAGTACAAAACTAAGATATTTTTCTTTATTGGCCAATCCGCACAGTTGTGTAATGCGACTTTGCGGCAACATTCCTTTCTGATTATACACTCTTAATACGGCATTATAATCCCGGTCGACAATGTATTTTTCAAAATCGGTACGAATATCTTCATAAATTTTTCGGGTATCTATATCGTCGGTCAGTGTCTCGACATGTTCGACTAATTCCTCGATAGTATTCAATCGCCTGTCGATCATATATTCTATCTTATGCCTTAATCGATGACGGGTATGTAATAAAGTCTGCGCATCGAGATCTTTAGCAAATAGTTCGAGGACATTTTCCTTTACCGTTTCGAAAACAAGGTCTTCATCTTGAAGCATACGCCTGGCAACTACTCTTATAACAGTCTCGAGCATCAAAAGATTTTCGACTTCCGCCACATCGGGAACATAAATGTTACGTTCCCGTAAATATTTTATTTCATGCGGAGTACGACGATCCCTATCTACAATTCCTTTAGAATCGAGATGATGAAAATTTTTCATTTCTCCAAAAGCTTTGGTCGTCTCGATTACCTTTGTACATCCGCCTAAAGGTTTCACCAGATAATCGGGGAAAATATGCGGATATAACTTTATATCGATACTGGTGCTGTCAGTACCTTCAATAAAAAGGATAGGTTTACGGCTTCCCAATAACTCGAGATATATTTCTTCGGGAAAACTTTCGTGGTTTTCAATCAGTTCGTAATCCCACGAACAATGTGCCGAATCATAAGCTTTTACCCATACCCGAATACCCGAAGGCCTGGAAACGGCAAATTCGATATCATGCGTCAGATAAATAAATGTACAATCGGGGCGCGATTGCTCTATCGAATCCCATAAAGAAGCCAAGATCGACCGATGCAAATATATTTCAGGATCTTCAACAATAATCAACGCTTCGGGCATAGCATACAAAACCGAAGCGATAAGATAAAACACGACCTTCTCGCCCTGACTCATATGATAAGAAGTGTATGGGTCTTTATCACCGGCCGACCATATTTCGATTTCTCCCCCTTTACGCAGCAATCGACTGTGCGGAAAAAGACTTTCCCATACCGACTGTGTTTTATCGAGCCGAGTCACAGGCATTTCCGGGTCTTCGCCCCGTTTTAGCTTTTCTTTATGATTTACCAGAGAATGAAACTCCTCCTGCTGCAATAAATACAACAGTTGATCGAACTCGGTCAGTATCTCCTTACCCAAAACCGCATTTTCTTTTTTTACTTTCGCGTACAATTCGGCAATAGAATGCGGAAGAACTTTACGATAAGGGTTTACATACAATGCATCAGATGCCGAAATACGAAAGCTGCAATCGCTATATCGCCTCTCTATTTCTCGGCCAAAACGACTCTTTCCTGTTCCGTTAGCCCCTATAATAATAATATTATGAGGATCCTGCAATAGAACCTCTTCTTTGTTTTGGTTTTTCTTTGGCAATACGATATTCATAGTATTATCTCGTTTTTATCCTTTTCCTCTTGAATAAGCAGTTTTCAAATGTAAACAATTAAAAACAGATAAAATTTCACGATCTGTTAAAAGTAAAAAAACAGCCGGTTAAAAGTTAAGTGTCGAACCCGGAGGAATGCCATATTTTTTTGTAATTTTGAAATCTCAATATAAATCTTTAAACCGAAATACATTATGTTTTCAGGAATTGTAGAAGAAGCAGCCAAAGTAGTCGCTCTGAAAAACGAACAGGGAAATATGCACATAACCCTGAAATGCTCGTTTACCGACGAACTGAAAATAGACCAGAGTATCGCCCATAACGGGGTATGCCTTACCGTAGTAAGCATCGATGAAAATACATATACCGTTACAGCAGTAAAAGAAACGCTGATGCGCAGCAATTTGGGTGAACTAAAAGTAGGCGACGAAGTAAATGTGGAACGCAGTATGATGATGAATGGCAGATTAGATGGTCATATCGTACAAGGACACGTAGACCATACTGCCGTATGCACCTCGGTAGAAGAAGCGGAAGGTAGCTGGTATTATACTTTCGAATACGAATTCGATAAAAAAATGGCGGCACAGGGATATATGACCGTCGAGAAAGGATCGGTTACGGTAAACGGGGTAAGTCTTACCGTATGTAATTCTAAGAACAACTGTTTCCAGGTCGCAATCATACCCTATACACACGATAATACCAATTTTCATCTGATTCAGGCCGGTACCGTCGTAAATATAGAATTCGATATCATCGGCAAATACATAAGCCGGATGATGCAATATACATTATAATATGGATTTTCTCGAATTAGCAGAAAAAAGACAGAGCGACAGAGCATTCGATCCTGAAAGAAAAATCGAACCCGAAAAGATAAAACGCATCTTAGAGGCAGCTCGCATCGCACCGTCGGCATGCAATGCCCAACCGTGGCATTTTATTGTTGTAAACAACCCCGAATTAAAAAATAAAATAGCAGACGCTACATCTACAAAGGTATTGGGAATGAACCATTTTACCAAACAGGCGCCGGTACACATCCTTATCGTAGAAGAAAATGCTAATTTTACCTCGAATATCGGAAGCTGGGTAAAAAATAAGCATTTTCCCTACATCGATATAGGTATTGCGGCAGCACATATAACTCTTGCAGCAGCAGCCGAAGGAATCGGTTCGTGTATTATCGGATGGTTCGATGAAAAAAACATTAAAAAACTACTCGGTATCCCTTCTTCCAAACGGATATTACTCGATATTCTACTGGGTTATTCTACACAGGAACATCGTAATAAAAAAAGGAAGTTATCCGACGAAATCATTACCTATAACCGATACGAAAAATAAAATACCTATCCCGATCCCCAAAACACATTCAGATAATACGGGGATTTTCAAATCATTTTAGTGTGCACTTTAATTATTTGCACTATTTTTGCAAATAAAACAAGAAATACCCACCATGAGTGACCAACGTTATAATCTGCGCGGCGTTTCAGCGTCGAAAGAAGATGTGCATAATGCCATCAAAAATATAGATAAAGGAATTTTCCCAAAAGCGTTTTGTAAAATTATTCCCGATATATTGGGTGGTGATCCCGATTACTGCAATATTATGCACGCCGATGGTGCCGGAACCAAATCGTCACTCGCCTATATGTATTGGCGGGAAACCGGAGACATCTCGGTATGGAAAGGAATTGCACAAGATGCTCTGATCATGAATATCGATGACCTGCTGTGTGTGGGTGCAACCGATAATATACTGGTTTCCTCTACAATAGGAAGAAACAAATTACTGATTCCGGGAGAAGTCATATCGGCCATCATCAACGGTACAGACGAGTTGCTGACCGAACTGCGCTCACTCGGAGTAAACGCATACGCCACCGGTGGAGAAACTGCAGACGTAGGAGACCTCGTAAGAACAATCATCGTAGACAGCACCGTCACTTGCCGAATGAAACGTAGTAATGTAATATCGAACCATCGGATTACAGGAGGAGATGTAATAGTGGGAATGGCCTCTTACGGCCAAGCAACTTATGAAAAAGAATACAACGGCGGTATGGGAAGTAACGGACTTACATCTGCACGCCACGACGTATTTGCCAAATACCTCGCAAAAAAATATCCCGAAAGTTACGATGCTGCAGTTCCCGAAGGTTTAGTTTACTCCGGAGGATTAAAGTTGACCGATGCAATCGAAAATCTGGGGATCGATGCCGGTAAACTGATACTCTCCCCCACACGTACTTATGCACCGGTAATCAAAAAACTTCTCGATCGGCTCCGTCCCGAAATCCACGGTATGGTACATTGTTCGGGAGGTGCCCAAACGAAAGTTATGCATTTCGTAGAAAATGTAAAAATCACAAAAAATAATCTTTTCCCCATCCCTCCCCTTTTCAAGATTATACAAGAACAATCGGGAACCGATTGGGCGGAAATGTACAAAGTTTTCAACATGGGCCATCGTATGGAGGTATATATCGCCCCCGAACATGCCGACGAAGTCATCGAGATTACCCGTTCATTCGGTATAGACGCTCAAATTATCGGTTACGTAGAAAATTCAGATAAGAACGAGCTTGTAATCGAATCGGAAACCGGAAGATTCGTTTACTAATAAAGAACTAAAAAATAAAAGCCTCTGAAATGTATTTCAGAGGCTTTTATTTTTAACTGCTATTAATTTTTTAGCGTTTTATCAATTTACTCTTTGCTAAAATGGTTCCGTCTTCAGAACATATGCAAATAACATATATACCAGATGCCAAATTGCTGAAATCCGATTCGTAACGTAAGCTGTCGGGATATACATCTTTCACGATTGTTCCGGTCAAACTATAAACAGAAACTCTCCCGATCGGCATTTCACTTTCGATAGTAACAATATTATCTACTACCGTAGGATAAATCTTCACATTTTCTGTTACCGCATCAATTATCCCCGACTCTCCATTAAATGCCAGAGGTTCCGAAAAGGCCGTTTCACCGAAATCACCCAACGCTTTTACCGTATATACGGCTGTACCCTCCAGAGGTTCAGTATCGGTAAATGAACAATTATCAGAAATTCCTATTTTCACATCGTTACGATAGATCTCATATCCGGTAATAGTCGAGGACATCCCCGGATATACAGAAATTCCATCTACCATCCACCAGTAATATAACCCGTCATTGTTATCATCGAAAGCATGAAAAGCCACCCGCATATTTTCCGATTGATAAGCCGAAAGATCCACATCTATGCGGACATATCGTAAAGGCACGGTTTCTTCACCCTCTTTTACCAAATCATATACCTTGTTCCAGGTAACACCATCGTCATTACTTACCATAACGTAATAAAAATTATGCTTTGTCTTTTTCTGAGGCGCCGTAGATTTCGAATAAAAAGTCAACGACTTTCCGTTCGAAAATTTAGGAGATATCAACCATTCATCCTGATGAGTATAATCCATATCCTCTCCCAGATAAGCTACGAAAGATCCGTCATAAGGCTCGATACGAGTAGTAGCTTCCTGTCTTACCCAATTGTGCGAATTAGTAGATTTCTTTATTGTCCAATTCTGCATAGCAGCTTCATTTTCAAAATCTTCCGTAAATACAGGCATTCCGGCTAAAGGCGCTTTCCATGTGATCGTAACGGCAGTTCCCTCTTTAGAGGCCGACAAATCATATGGCGGCTGTATAAATCCCGATTTTTGCGATACCGAAGCAATCGCAAACACGCTCGCATCATCTGCCCCTTCAAAACGCACCTCTCCACTCCTTTCAGAGGCATCTTCATTCTGACTCTTGGTGGTAAACGTAAGCGTCACATTACCGGCAGCACCTTGCATCGGCTCTACTGTCAACCAATTGGGAAGCGATGACACTTTCCAATCGATATTGGTATCTATCTTTACCTGCGTGCTGCTGCCCGCAACACCGGAAAGCGAGACATTAGGCTGAGGAAGATATATCTGAGAAGCAAACGGCAACAAATCGAAAGTCATAGTTTCTCCGCAGGCCGAAATATTCCCTATAGCAAATTTAGCCTCTTTCCCATCACTGTAAAAAGGTTTTTCTTCGGCAGTTCCTCCAAAAACAGTACGACCGCTTTCGAGACTGAAAAACGCCTTTTCGATATTTCCGTCTTTTGTCGTAGTACCCCCGGGACGAAAAATATATTGCTCGTCCAGTTTCGTACTTCCGTTATACCCTTCATTCCCGGTAAATTTAGGATTAATGCGATATATTAATAAACCCGATGCAGGTAAACCCGACTCAAAGGTGCCTTCTTTCTTGCGGTATTCCACAATAAAATACTCATCGGAACCCATCGGTTTTATTTTATACGCCACATTTTCTTTCGTACTACCTCCTACCGGATTCAAGGTGTAGGTACCCGGTTCCGAAATTTCTGGAATTTCATCTATCCATTTACAATATTTATATTTGGTGTAAGCCATCATTCCCTGCGGCGTAGTCTGGTTATCAGACATCAAATCCCATATCCCTACCGGATTCAGGTCTTTGTATGATGAGTGATACAAATCATAGGTACCGAGAGTATGCGACATCTCATGACAGAGAACTCCCGTATTAATCTGCTTTCCGTTCCAATTCGAATCGTAACCGTTCGCTTCGTCAAAGAGCATTATATATTCATTTACCCTTTTCCCATGTATATACCCTTCTTGCGTATACAAAGTAGAACGATGCGGCCAAAGCAGATGACTACCGCTCAAGGCTGATCGACCGCTGACAATAATACAAATATTATCGATAACATTATCGTTGTTCGCGTCGATCATAGCATCGGCAGGAATGATCGTATTCAAATAATCAGCTAATTCTTTTACCAATTTTTGTTCTCTCAAAAGTGCATTCGCGCCCAATTCGTCATCGACATAACCTTCCGGATTACTGTCGCTTTTCTTTTCATAATATTTTCTCACATGAGAAGCCTGAAATGATACGATACGCGTATCGGCAGCTGCAGGATAAAATACGCTTTTCCATGACAACTGCCCGTAAGACGCTTCCCTAAAATAATTATAAACCGAATTGGCACCCGGAGTATTATCATTAAACATCGCCCGGTAATATTCAGGCGTTTTTTCAAATACATCTGCTTCTTCGTCGGAAAACCGCAAGAAGCAGACCAGATTACTAAGTTCTCCCTTATTTTGTTGGGCCGCAATGGGAATAAACATCAAACAGGAAAACAAGATGGTAAACAATGTTGTCTTTTTCATCATATTATTTTTTGAAAGACAAAAAAGCCGTTAAATCCTTATCTATTCATAGTGAAAGATATACTACTTAACGGCTTGTTATTCTAATCAGCGTACCAGTACTTTGGCAGTATCGCCAATATTCCCGTTTTGCGCTTTTATAATATACATCCCTTTGGGAAGGTCGTTCATATCCACTACCGACGAAGTTTCACTCTTTACCAATGAACCGCTTACGTTATAAACTCGCACTTGAGCCGGTTCTTTCAGAGTAACCGTATTTCCGGCATAAACCATACCGAGCGGATTATCATTCTTCACGGTTTCGATAGCATTTACCCCATCGGTATATACCTGAATACCATGCAGAATAAGATGATGAGGACGGGAATTTACAACATATACCGACACAGGTCCGGATGATTTTATCGTAGCTCCCGTTTCGGAATGAGCTAACTCCTGCATATTATTCCACCTGTAAATACCGGCTTTCGAAAGCGGCTTTAAAAGCATGTACCCTCTTACCAACTGCATATCGATCAGTTCACTTTTCCCGGGTCCCATCAATAAAGCAGGAGTCATTTTGTCGTCACAAGAGAGGCATACCGACATTTGAGAACAAGAAGGCAAATTCAATAAAATTCCTCCTCCGTTATATTGCATCGTACCCGCTGAACCAGGTAATTTTATTCCCCCAGTAATAGCTCCGGGACCTCCCAAAACACCATCAGTTCCATATCCTACCATATTCGGGTCTACTTCACAAGCTTCGAACTCACCGCTTTCATTTTCAAATTGGGCGTCCATCACTTGTATTTTATGCGTATCGTCGGGTAAATTACCATAACCAAAATATTTATCTATTTTAGCCTGGGAATCGAACCACAACCATCCTCCAGCATCAATATCTTCAGGATCAAAAAAACTTGTTTGGGCTTTTACGACAGTTCCACCTAAAGCGACACATAATAAAAATAGTAAAGTTTTCTTCATAATCGATAAAAATTTAAATTAGTACTTATATTCAGTTAACAAAATCTCTTATTACATTTCACGCCACGTCGGGTTTTGTTCTATTCCATGATAACGTATTTCATCCCAAGGAATGGGCAGAAAATACTGCATTTCCCTAAAATAACGTACGACTGTATTTCTACCGTTTACAATCACTTCCTTATATTCGGTCGGCTTTCCTTCTTCTTTGTAAATTTTTATTCCTTTAAGAGGATTAGTCGTACCGGTCATAACCTTTTCGGCTGTTCCCCAACGAAGCAAATCCCAGTAAGTACTTTTCTCGAAAGCCAATTCTACACGACGTTCGTTCATTATATCGTCCCAGGTAATCGATTCGTATTCGGGCATATGTACGCGACGCCGTATTTTATTTAACTCTTCCATCGCTAAATCGGGGCGGTTCTGTTTAAAATAAATCTCCGCATAATCGAGCAATACCTCGGCATACCGCCAAATGATACAATTCTGGCTGCTGGCATAATTCTCGTCATTATCGATTTTCTGAGATTCCCTGACAAATTTTCCGAGGTAATAACCCGTCCTTGTAACAGTCGCCGAAGTAGAGGAACCATAAGGTTTTAAATCTTCACCGGGAACTTCTTCTCCGTTAACTCGAGTATAATGTATATCCATCACATGATCTTTAAAAGTACAACCATCATAAAGGATATTTGCATAAAACCGGTAATCACGATTATCATAGGGATGTTCGGCGTCATAATCGGTATCGGGATCGTCGATACGTTTACCCGTAATCGTACGGTATTCACAAACATGGTTATGAGTAGGTACATAGGCGGCATAAGTCCCCCCAAAAGAGGGAGCAGCCGATTCACGGTCGAGTTTATGTCCGAAACCTTTGCTAAAATCTCCGTCATCGCTATGCTGCACTTCCCAAATCGACTCAATTGAATTTTTAGTCAGAAATATATTACGATATTCCGATACGATTTCATTCCGGGTAGTCCCGGCTATCGGAACTAAATCATAATGATGCAAAGCTTCTAACTCATCATATGCTTTTTTGGCGGCTTCGAGCATAGCAGCCGAACGGTCATCGGAAAATCCCAAAAAACTTTTTGTCTGGTTTTGAAACTTTACACCCGATGCCCACAAATAAGTTTTAGCCTTCAGCATAATAGCGGCTCCCCGATTAGCTCTACCGGTCTCCATTTCCTCCACTGGTTTTAAAAGATCCCGAGCAAGATCAGCCTCTCTTACAATAAATTTTACAGTTTCTTCATAAGTAGCTCGAGGGAATTTGGTACCATCATTTAACGGGTCATAATTATGTTCAATAATCAATGGAGCACCAAAACTGCGCAACAACAAATAATAATAATAAGCCCTAAAAAAATGAGCTTCTCCTAATAGCCGAGTTTTCTGGTCGCCTTCGGCGATTTTCCCGGCATTGTCTAACAATTTGTTTACCGACTGTATCTGCGTATAATATTTTGTCCATACTGTTTTGGCCCGTCGGCTGTTTCCTTCCATCGAACTTTTTAAAATATCACCATAATCGGCCTGATACCAATCCGATCGGCTGACAGTAAGCTGGTCACCAAACCAAGGCTCATATTCTCGTCCTATGCCTTTCATAATCGTGGTTACGAAAACCGAAAAACCATTATCCATATTCCGGTACCAGGGCAACACATATTCATCGAGTAACAAAGGACTTTTCCATATAGACTCTTCTGAAAGCTTATCATTCGGTTCATCCCTGAACTGGCATCCTGTATAACCCAGTAACATTATGGCAGCAATAACAGATAATATATATGATCTTGTTTTCATTTTCATCATTTTTTCATTCATTAAAATGCCATTATTAAAAACCAAAATTAAGAGTTACCCCATAAGAACGTTGTATAGGATAACCGCGCAACGATTCGGGATCCATATTATCAAGAGACGACAGGGTAAATAAATTGCTTCCCTGCAACGAAATACTCAAATTCGATATTTTCCATTTTTTCAATATCGAAGCTGGCAATCCGTAACCGATAGACAGCGATTTTAAACGCACAAAATTACAATCCTGTATCCAAAGGGTAGATTCCCGACGATTATTATCGGTTTTAGACGCAAATTTTATTCTCGGATACCGGGCATTCGGATTGTCTTCAGTCCAAGTATCGGTTAAATGATATTTCTGGAAACGTTGCAAACTACCGCTTTCGAGAGTATATAAATCGTTTATTTTCTGCTGATATCCCGAAACCCCCTGAAACATAGCATTTACAAAGAATCCTTTATATTTCACACCCAGACTGATACTATAGGCGATATCCGGATACGATGAATTTTTCACATAAATACGGTCATTCTCCGTAATAGCGTGATCTCCATTTTGATCTACATATTTTATATCTCCGGGAGCTAACGTTGAGTTTCCGGCTCCATCCTGATCGATCGGCCAATTAGCGATTTCATCCCATGACTGGAACAAACCGTCGGCTTGATAAACCGACCATACCATACTGCTTTTTCCTTTCCGACGGCGATTGGGTTCGAGAGACGATTCGTCTCCATAATCGAGAACACGATCTTGAGTCTTCGATAAAGTCACGGTAATATCGTAACGCACTTTATTTATCGAATTACGATGCGTAAGGGTAAGATCCCACCCCCAGGCTTTTATCTTACCGAAATTTTCATAGGGTACACTATTATCGGTTCCTGTAGAAGGGGGATACAAATAAGTGGGTGCACTCGTAATCATATCGGTACGGAATCTCCAATAATATTCGTAAGTTAAAGCAAAACGGTTATTCCAAAAACCGAAATCACCGGCAACGTTATAATCATGGCTTTTTTCCCAACTCAGGTCCGGATTTGGATAACTACCCGTATCCATAACGATGCCCGGCTTGTATGAGCCACCTATATTATACCCTTGGTTAACGGTATACATATAATTCAACAAATAACCATAATCCGATATTCCGCTATCTCGTCCGAGAATACCGGTCGACGCCCTCAGTTTAAGATTGGAAATAACCGGCTGATTCCAGCCCTTAAAAAATTTCTCATTGGAAACTACCCATGAACCCGAAACGGTGGGGAAAAAACCCCAGCGGTTATCAGGATGAAACTTTGTAGACCCGTCTACACGGAAACTCCCTTCGATAAAATATCGGTTATCATAGCCGTATGTCGCACGTCCGATCACCGAAGCCCGCTGGTTATAAAATTCACTACCGCTCAAATTACTATCGGTAGAAGTTCCGATAATTTCAGGATATTGGCCCGGCAAATTATTATTGGTAGCGTCGAGATAGCTATTTTTATAATCCTGATAATTTACGACGAGTAATCCCGATACATCATGTTTTTCAGCGAACGTCCGGTTATAATTTATGCCGGCCTCTAATAATTTATTATCGATAAATTGATCACGCTGATTAAGTGATATTTTAGCTTTAGGATAGATCGTAAGAGGATCTTCGGAGAATTCACCCGTTTGAGAATCATATAAATAAAGAGTCTCCGGTTTATTAAATTTCTTATTTATCGAATGGTTATTATCCATTGTCCCTTTCAGATACACCGATAACCCTTTTACCCAAGGTAATTCATAATTTAAAGTAGCAGTAAGAGTATTCAGGTTAGTTTTATTTTTAATATAACCGCCCAAACCATCGATTGCCAACAATGGATTACTTCCGCTCAAACTGGCAAGACTTCCATTCGTAAAACGAAGCGTCTGCAACGGAGAATAGCTATATGCCGCATCGACAGTAGTATAACTCGTATTTTTATTTTCCGATATATTTCCATTTACATCGACCGAAAGCGTAAGCCCTTTCATCAGATTGGCATCGAGTTTAACAGCATAATTATACCGGTCACGCCCTATTCCGCTATACAACCCTTTAATATTGGTATATCCTCCCGATATGTAATACTTAACAAAACTATTACCTCCGGTAACCGAAAGGGTATGTATGGTCGAATAACCGTACTTATTCAGATAATCGAGTAAATTCTCATCTCCATAAACATTCGGATTGGTATGATTCCGTATTTCTTCCAATTGTTTATCATCGTATTTTTTATAGTTCTCGCTTTGTGTACTTTCTACCGCACGGTTATATAACAATGCAAAATTATAAGCATCGAGAAACTCTGGTAACTCGGTAGCCTGTTGTATATTGAACTGGCCGCGGTAATTTACACGCACCTTTTGATCGCCGCTTCCCCTTTTTGTCTTTACCAAAATAACTCCGTTTGCAGCGCGGGCTCCATAAACGGCTGCAGCAGCCGCATCTTTCAAGATAGAGATACTCTCCACATCATCGGGATTCAGGTCGGAAAGACGCATTTCACCATCCGAAGTATTGTTTCCGAAACGAGGTACACCGTCGATCACTAATAATGGCGTACCATTAATTCCACGAATACGTAAATCAGCCTCTTTCGCTGAACTGGGATCTCCTGTCGATGAACGCACCTGCAAACCGGCAACCTGCCCGTAAAGAGCTTCATCTACATTCATAGCAGGCATTCTCAACAAGTCTTCTCCCCGTATTGTTTCGATAGAACTTGTAAGCGAAGACTTTTTCTGAGTACCGTATCCTACGACAACGATTTCATCGAGCTGCTGAGCATCTTCCGAAAGTACAATCTTTATGTTGTTTTCTCCCGCTTTCAACTTCATGTCCTGAGTCCTGTATCCGATAAACGAAGCCGATATAGTCGCTCCTTCAGAAACCAACATCGAAAAAGTACCATTTACATCAGTAATCGTTGCGGTAGTCGTATCTTTTATCTTTACGGTAGCACCGGTAATCGGCTCCCCCGAATGATCGGTAACCGTTCCTTTCAAAGTGTACATTTGAGGTTTACTCTGTGCCATCGTCCCGAAAGGTATGAGACACAAAAAAATCAGATATACAAGTCTTGCCATCTCTGAGGATTTATTTGTTAAATAACTGGGATATCTTTATTAGCTGATAATTATAGAAATCACGCGTTGCTTTATCTCCTGCCGAAGCAGCTCTTTGCTTGTATAATGTTTCTATTTTTTTAAGCCGGGCAGTCATCATAGGAGCCGATACATAAGCAGGCAATACCGGCAATCCGAAATTGATACGCATAAACGAGTCGGAACCTTCTCCGTTATGTGAAAAACCACAATGACTGCAAGGTACTGAAGGCTCGTCGGCAGAATGTATCAATTCTTCGTAATCGGCGAAAGCGAGAGCCGCTTTTTTAGCAGATGCGGTTTTCAACCCGGTAAGAGAAATCATGGCATCTATAGCTGTCGATTGCAAATTCATTTCGGCAGGCGTCAATTTCTGATTTTTGTAAGCGGCTTTAAACAATTCTGCCGTGACATCATCGAGATATCCATCGAGCGTATAATTAGCCTTACTTGTTTTCTCCCCTTCACTGATACGGTAAAGAGCAGCCGGTTGCAACAGACAAGCGACGACCGAATTTTGCAGTTTATTATTTATATCCGAATCTAAATTCAACTTCTGCATTAAAGGAAGCGGAGTAAGCCAATCATTATAAGTGCGAGCTTGCTCTACCAGCCAAATCATTGCTCTTTTCTGCGACACTTTATCGAAATAATCTTTTGCGTTTCCTTTTTCGCCCTGTCTTATCTCGGTAAATTTTACACCTCCGATATAAGGCATCACATGACGTAAATGGCGGCTATATTGTTTAACGATTTCGTTATACATTGTTTCTACATTCTCATAGGTAGCACCTTTTTCAAGGGTCCACGCTTCGAGATTATTCATAATGATCTTCAAATTCGAAATAGCATAATTCCCCGATTTGATATGATCATTCCCCAAATCTTCGGTTTGGTCGGTCGGGTCTATTGTAGCAAAGAATTGTTGAGCACCGAATTCATACATCGGATCGCCCTTCTTTTCTTCTATCCAAGCCGAAAGAGTCGCTTTCTCATCCGCAGGAGTTTTAGCTTCAGGAATTAGACGGTATCCCCAATCTATAGCGAAAAGATCATAAACTCCCAAAACAGGAGGAGTAAGTTTTACTCCTTTTTCAAAATCGCCCGGCTGTGCGATAAAATTATTACGAGCATAATCCATAATACTCGGAGTCGTACCGTATTGTTGAGTAAACGACGGACTGCGTAAAGAATCTACCGGATACGAATAACTCGCACCCATATTGTGCATAAGCCCCAAAGTATGTCCGATCTCATGAGCGGCAGCATAACGCATCGATTCACACATCACATCATTGTCGAAAACCGGTTTCCGCACCCGAGAATCCACTGCCGCCGTTTGTGTAAAACGCCAGTTATGTAATAGTGAAATAATATTATGATACCAAATTACATCAGCGGTTAGTATTTCTCCGCTACGGGGATCCACAAAACTCGGCCCCATTGCGTTAGCCGTAGATGTAACTGCATATTTTACACAACTGTAACGCATGTCATCGGGATCGAACGAAGCATCGTCACGAGGATAATCTTTAGCAACGACAACATTTTTAAAACCGGCGCCTTCAAATGCACGATTCCAGTCTTCAATTCCCTGTTTTACTACCCCTCTCCATTTTTCCGGAAATGCCGTATCCACATAAAATACAATCTGTTTCTGAGGCTCGACCAGTTCGCCTTTCAGATATTTATCCATATCTTCCGGCTTCGGTTCTACACGCCACCGGTGAATAAAAGTTACTGGAAGCACTTTATCGGCCGATGTAGTAAAAAGAGATTTATCGGAACTGAAAAAACCTACTCGGTTATCTTGTAATCGCATCTTCATAGGTTCGTCAGGCAATAAAACCAGCGAACGGTTTACAACAACCGTATAGGGTTGATTTAAAGGAGTCGTATTAAATGACAACATACTGCGTATTTCTATATTACGCGGAAAAGTTTTTACACCCATGAGAGTAGAACCGTCGCTAACAAATGTACCTTTCAACGATTTACTGCCACCTAACAATACTGTAAGAGGATTTTCGGGTTTAATCGGACTTATAATCTTTTCATTGCTACCGAAAAAAGAGGTAACATCGATAAGTACATTGTCTCCGTTTTTACCCACAATTTTAAATCCTTTAAAAACCGGATCGACAAAGTTTTTTTCAAAAGCAGGAGTAATAGGATCTCCTTTAGATACAATATCGTTTGCCTGTACCTTATGCGCATATACGTTATTATTGTCTTTCGAGAATTTTATCATGAAAGGACGTGTTGCCATCTGACCGGCAACATAATCTTGTGTATTGCTGGTTTCGGCAATACGGCTCGAAAGTAAATAAGTATGTTTGAATGCCGAATCGGGAATCTCGAAATACAATTTATTTTCTTTAGTAAAAAAAGTCGTAAACAATCCCTCTTTTTTAATCGCACCCGCAATCGCTTTTTTATAAGCTGAGCTCGACGAAGATACACTGTCTTTCTTCATCTCGATAGCAGGAGTTTTCTTTTTTGATTTAGAACGAGTCTTACCGAATGCTTCCTGAGTAGGAATAAGCATTGCTATCAATAATAACGTAGTTAAAATTGCTTTCATAAATTAATGGTATAGGTGTAATTATAATTCTTTACTTTTTATTTAAAATTCAGAATATTAAATAAATCCTCATCTTATATTTTCTTCAATTTTAAACAAATTATTTTTTATAATATATATATTGTGTTTGAAAATTTTTATATTTGCAGTGTGCTATTTTAAAAACCTAAACTTTTATCGCTGTTTTAAATACAATTTTAAGGTAAATAACGGTACCAGAATGCAAAGAAACGAAACGGCATTGCAATTACCGCCAGTCGCAAAGATATTAAAAAAATGAATAGTTGTATATTTATTAAACAAGATTTTCGCTTTTCCTATAAAAAAAATTGAACTGTTTTTATTCTTTATTATATCACTAAAATCAAAAGGAGTATGAAAAAAAGACTACTATTCTTTATTATTTGCCTTTGCACTGTTTTTTCCGCATCGGCACAATCAGAAACACCCCTCATCACACTTAAAGCGACACCGGGGAATGTAAATTTCGAAATCTATGCCATTTCGGCAGGTCAGAGCATCAGTATCGACTGGGGTAACGGAACCAAAATAAACTATGATAACATAGCTACCTATAACGATTTTCCTTACACCGTCATCAACAGTGAAGTTACCGGCGACGGTACGATAAAAATCTACGGAGAGGATATTATCGAATCATTCGAAAGTATTTTTCTGAAAGACGGAGCCCAAATATCGGAAGCCGATATAAATAACGCAACGCAACTGAAAAAGATTACAATTCAGGGACACGCCCTCTCGGGATTGGATATATCTAAAAATGTAAATCTTACCAGTTTGAGTTTGAATGGGAACGGACTGACGGTAGCTCCCGATCTCAGTAATAATACCGAACTCACTTCTATAGACTTATCGTTGAACGCTCTCAAATCTTTAAACGTTTCGAAAAACGAAAAACTCGGTACGCTAAAGTGCAATGATAACCAATTAACAACGATCGATCTATCGAAAAACACCGAACTAAAATATTTGTATATTGGAAACAACTTGCTTACGACCATCGATCTGTCGAATAATACATTGCTGAACTATCTTTCTTTACCCGGTAATTTATTAACCAAACTCGACGTAACCGCATTTGCCAATCTGGCTACTTTATTTTGCGACAACAACTTCATTACCGAACTAAAAATACCTGCAACTTTAAAAACGCGGTTATCTTGCAAAGAAAATTACCTCACATTAGCCACATTGCCTGCCAAGGTATCGAAATTTTATGTTTACGCACCTCAACGTCCGATGAGAGTGATGAAGGACATGGAACCCGGATCGAAAATCGACCTTAATGCACAAAATGGAATCACCGGAACTACAGAAAGTGCACAAACGACGACATTTACCTGGAAATATCTTACTTCGGGCGAAACGTTAGCCGAAGGCACAGACTATACAGCAGAAAATAATGTATTCACTTTTCCGAAGGAACTTACAGACAGCGTATATTGTGAAATGGCATCCGATGCTTTCCCCGATTTATCTGGAGCAAACGCATTTAAAACCAACAATACTTTCATCGGTGAATATCCCCTACTCATTACGTTAAAAGCATCCGATATCGAAAACAATGTAAATCTGACCCTTTTGGCAAATGAACCGCTGCATGGCATGTGCATCGACTGGGGTAATGGTACGAAAACCCCGGTAAAAGAGATTTCGGCCGATGCCATTGCTCCCACTCAATTCTCGCAAGCAGCTCAAGGAGATGGTACGATCAAGATTTATGCCGGCGACAACATCACCGAATTCGATTGTGGATTCAGCGTAGGTTCCGCAAAAATTACAGCACTGGATGTTACCAAAGCAACCGCCTTAACTCGGCTCTCCGCGGAAACTAATTCTCTGACAAGTATCGATCTGAGTAAAAATACGGCTCTTTACAATGCCAGTTTCAACAGCAATCAGATTAAAACTATCGACATTACAAATAACGCCGAATTACAATATTTCGAATGCGTTAACAACGGATTGACAGAATTAAAAATTTCAGAAAACAATGCAAAATTAAGTACACTGAAATGTAACAATAACTCATTGTCCAGTTTCGAACCGGGAAAACTCACCAATCTGAAAAATTTATATATCGGAAATAACCAGCTTACAACGATTGACTTGTCGGCAAACAAACTATTAAGTTACGTTCAACTTACCGGCAACAAACTTACCAGCCTCGATGTAAGCGAATGTCCGAAACTGGCTACTGTTTTCTGCAACAATAACATGATTTCAGATCTGAAAATAGCTCCGACATTGATAACCAATCTGAACTGCTCGGGCAACCGTCTCACTTTGGCCACTTTACCAACTAAAGTTTCCAAAAATTATACGTATGCTCCCCAGGCTGCTTTAACAATTCAAAAAGATATTCTTACAGATGCAGATATCGACTTGTCGGCACAGGATAATGTTACCGGTATTGCCACAGAACCTCAAACGACAGTTTATACCTGGAAAGTAGCCAATGACGAGAATACCGTTTTGGTAAAAGGAACCGACTATACCGAAAATAACGGTGTATTTACTTTCTTGAAAGCTCCCTCAGACAGTATATATTGCGAAATGAGTACACCGGCATTCACCGCATTTAATGGTAAAAACATATTCAAGACAACGAATATGCTCGTAACGAATGTCGACGGTATAGACGCAACCGACGTATCAACTCCGATTCTTTTTTCGGAAAGCGGCGTCCTTTATATCAATAACATTGCTACCGGTACGAAAATAAATGTGGTGAACGCACAGGGTGCCCTTATGGATAATCGTATCGCCACAGAAACAACGGCACAGTTCTATTTACCGCAAGGTATATATATCATAACCATCGACGGAAAGTCATATAAGACGCTCGTTAAGTAATTTATTTATAACGAAATACAAGGGGCTGTATGCAATATGTACAGCCCCTTTTTTCATTTACTACCTAACACGCCTGTTATCAGTCTGTCCTCAACCCCACCTTTCTAATCCTAAGTCTTACCCTTGTCACCAGTGATAATCACCCTATAGTCGATATCGACTTGATGAGAAGTCACGGGAAGATTCATCGGTTCCGCCTCAGAATGACAAACTACCTCTACGCCTAAGGCTCAGCCCCCTATCATGTTGAGCGACAGCGTAACATCTCATAAGAAACGGGGAAAACGCATCCGGACCGAAGAGACCGCCATCGTGGATATTTCGAGCTGCTCAGAATAAAAAGTGCAAGTCTCGGCAAGACAGTAGAAAAAAATCAAAAAGAAGTTATATTTCCAACTCGGGCATTTGATCGATCAATATTCGTTTCACTTCCTTATCCTCCACTTTATCGATAATAACAGTAGAACCTTTTATATCGTTCTTTACCTTTCGTTTACCTATTTTCATATCCGAAATATTGTATAACAAACCTACTCCTTCTTTATCCGAAACAATTGTCAGCCATGCTTTCCCTTTACTCGTAAGATTACATTTTATTTTCCATTCTCCTACCGACCAGGTACCTCGGATATAACTGATATTCAATTTTTCCGTATTTTTCCCATGAGTATCCATTATCGTCAGAAATCTGGCCTGAACAACTTTTGTTGTAGTAGCTGAAAAATGCCAATGATTTTTATATACAATCAAATTCCCTTTTGCATCGGTTTTATTTAACCAATTAACTGCCGGTGAAAAAAATTTGTCGGTCAGCGTAGTCGTAATTTTATCCGAACAGAATATAACAGCATCCGAAACACCCGTTTTATTTTCTCCCCTCACCCATATATAATCGTTCTTTTTTTCAACTTTCATGGGAAATTCCACCGTATGTAATAAGAAACTCCAAGCAACAGGTTCGTAACCTTCAAGTTCGTCGTATATGATAAATAAACCGCTGTCTCCAAGCATAATTATATGACGTCTGAATGTCTTTACTTTATTATTATCCCACCCGTTCTCCGGTGTAAATTCTATCCCGGACAAACGGGCTCGTTCCAACCATAACGGAGAAATTACTTTTCCATAAGCATCGGAAGCATCTCCGACAAAATACGATATTTTATTTCCTTCATAAAAACGAGGGATCCACCCGTATCCTTCCGTACCGATCTTCTGTCCCATTCCATCGGCAAGAATAGTATTATGAGCCCGGCTATTCCGATAAGAATACATACAATGGGCATCTGTAAAACCGGTACGATGACCACTGCTATAAAAAATAGGCTGGCCCCCATAAAATGTATTGAAAGAATTTTGATTGGCCAAAGCATGGGAAGTAGAACCGTAAGGACTCGACCGGAAAGAAAGCATCGCATTTTTTCCGGTATTCCCAAGGTTGGTATGCATCGTAGCCAGACCGGTCTGAGGAAATACTTTGGTATGAGGGAGACTTTCTAAACCGGAGCCCCCTTCAGGTAATTTCTTTTTTGTGGTTAACCGATACCATGTAAGATCTCCCGATTTACCTAAAAACGATTTTTTCAATACATCGGCATTATGGCTTATAATCTTTCTGACATAATCGGCTGCATAACTACTATTGCATTCACGAGCCAGTGCATCGGCATACCCTACCCTCGCCCCATTGGGACTCCTCATATTTTCATGCGAGTTACCATGACCGGCCGACACAGACTCCGGTAACTGATGATACAGTGTATATAAAATCGATCCTTTGTACCACGGATCAGCGAAATAATCGAATCCGGTAATACGAGAATAAAATGCGGGTACTTCGATCAACGTACGTATATTTACCTGAAAATAAGAATCTCCGTTATGCCAGGCACCATCATCATTCAACCCCGGGAAACGGGCAACCCACATATTATAACAATAATCTACCCAAACAGAAGCTTCAGGTAAATCACCATAAGAAGCAAAAGCAGCCATAGTCAGAATCCGCAAGGTCATTTGCCAAACATGGTTATCGGCAATTCGGTTTTCGAGATGATTCACGAATTCTCCGAAAAAAAGGTTTCCGCTTTCCCGTATCTCCTGCAATAGCATATCTTTTTCTTTACATCCCATAAGATCATAAAACGTATCATACGCCAGCGCACTTACCGACAACAATACCGAACTGTTAAAATCACCGGCAAAATAACGATTATGCTTCCACGATAACATTTCCTTTATACGAATAATCGCCGCTTTATAATAAGCGGTATCTTTTGTCAGTAAATAAGATCGCACCAGTGCTTCTATATTTGCTTCTTCCCGATCTACGACTTTACGGCTTTCCCTTATCATATACGATTTTCGCTGTACACTATTCTCGAGTACTGTGAGCTTTGTAGTATCTATCTCTTCCTGTATCGGTTTCAACGGGTGATTCATCGCCGTCCTTGCGTGATCGATATACCAACAGGCCTCTTCATTAACGGCATTCCGTTTACGGAAATTATCCCAATCTTTTTTGTCAAGAAATACTCTCGGATGATACCGAGGCAATTTTTCGAGTACGATTTCTAAAGATGGCGGATTGAAAACAACCGCTTTTTTATCTACCGTAAAATTATACACTTTCGACCATTCATCCCCGTTTATACTACAATATGCATACTGCCAATACCATTTACCGTGACCAAGTTTACGAAAAGGATTGAAAAAAGCCCAATGGAGAGTCGCTTCTTCTATATCAGTTAAAAATAAGGAATCACGCGATAATCTTACTTTATAGGTAACCGAAGGTTTTATCTCGGTTTCTTCCACTCCATCGAGAACCTCACCCAAATGAGGATATTTATCGGGCCACATCAATGCCGGGGGATTCTGCATAACAATCGACCCGTTAAGCGGAAACGGAGTTTCCCGCACCTCATGCATCAAAGTTATTGTTCCGGGACGAATGACAGAACTGCTTTTCTTTCCCGATAACAAACAAAACACCGGTATAATCAGTAATAGAAATATGTATTTTTTCATAAGAAATAATTATATTTTATCAGTCAAATCGTATTTTTCAGAGACATTGGCTTTTAATCAAAAGTTAAGTAAATAGCCATTCTAAAGTATTTCAAGACGGGAGTATCCGGAAATTCCGGATACTCCCGTCTTGAAATACTTTCTCACTTATAATAATATACTTATCAGTATCCCGGATTATTTTCGGTGATTTTCGTATTAATACTTATCTCCGATAACGGAATGGGGAAAAGCTCATGTTTACCATGTACGAAATTACCTTTATTACCCGGATTTTTCTCGTTATACCCGGCGGCATATCCTTTTTTTTGCGGACTGGTACTATGCATTTTAATCGCGTCTTCGAGAATACCCCATCGTATAAGGTCATATTTACGGGTAAGCTCGAAACAGCACTCGAATCCTCTTTCCCAAAACAGAGCAACCCGGAATTTTTCTTGATTACTTCCTGTCGGAAGAAAAGTCTGAGCCATATTGTAACTATATGATTTATTTTCTTTTCCGGTAAAATATTCCCACTTTCCTTTTCGCTGGTAAAGAGTCTCGAAATTGGCGAATCCCTTATCGAGGGCAGTCGCTCCGGCACGGGTACGTACCTGATTCAACAGATCTACAGCCTCGTCGGTACGATTCAACTCGTTCATCGCTTCTGCAGCCATCAATAAAACATCGGCATATCGTAAATACACAAAATTAGTATTAGTATTATTCGGGTCTTTGGGATTATTTCCCATCCACTCGCGCCGCCATTTAGCGGGACACCAGTACTGATCGTAATTATTTTTGGTAGAAACGAATACAGCCTGATGCGTAATATTCACGTCCCGCCTCCCGTCGGATTCTTCATAATACCCCAACCATTCGGGCAATACCCGGAAAAACGCATTTGCTCTTCCTTTGGGATCCTTAGCCGAATTATAAGGCCCGATATAGGTACCCCATGTACCAGCACCGTTATCTTTCCCATCGGGAGTATAAAAAGCGACTTCAAAGATGCTCTCCACCGGGTCTACTATATCCTGACTGAAATTTTTCCAGAATTGCAAATATCCCTGAGGATATAATTTATGGAACCCGTTTTTCCCGAATTCGGCAAATTCCTCCAATACGGCTTCGAAATATTTCTGCCTGATCGCATCATCAGGACGAGAATAAGCGCCATTCAATTTCAGAGAATATCCGGCTCGTTGCAAATATACTCGCATAAGTAATCCCCGGGCAGCGCCTTGTGTAGCTCGCTCGCTATTGCTACCTTCCTTAGCCCAAGGCAATTGATTCTTAGCTCTATCGAGATCATTTACGATTTGATCGTATATTTTCTCCCGATCGGTGCGACCGATATAAGCATCATCAACCGACACGACCTCTTTCGTGCGATAAGGTACATCGCCCCAATACCTTACCAAGTCATAAGAGAGCAAAGCACGCAGAAACAAAGCTTCCCCTTCGTATTTCAACGCTTCGGAATCACCGTCTTTATATTCCTGCATATTGCGGATATTATTTATTACCTGATTGGCTCGATCGATACCATCGTATTTTTTAGTCCAAAGCGTTTCTACCCACGAATTAGTCGGAGTTACCATATAATGAGAAATATCCCGGCGGTTACCGTCGCTGTTGGTACCATTTATATAATACATGTCGTCTGATGTAGCCATCGCCATTTCAAACTGTCCGTAATGATTCGGATTAGAAAGCACCTGATAAATGCCGTCTACCGCCAACCGGGCATGCGGAAGGTCTACAAAAAGATTCTTAGTTTCATAATAAGAGTCATGCGATTCGGAAAAAAAATCTTCACATGAGGTAAAAGTTAACGCCAGTATTGCTGTAGCTAATATATATTGTATACGTTTCATAGAATACATTTTTTAAAATCGATAATTATAATCCCAGACTTAAACCGAATACAAACGAACGGCTTCTCGGATAAGCACCCCAATCGACACCCGGTGTAGTTCCGGTAGAATTACGGGTGCTCACCTCCGGATCGAATCCCGTATAGGGAGTCCATGTAAACAGGTTGTTACCGGTTACGTATATGCGTAAAGTACCGACTTTTATTTTCCGCATCCATTTTTTAGGGAAAGTATATCCCAGCGAAATATTGTTGATACGCAGGAACGAACCATCTTCTACACCCCAGGAATGAATGACTTTATTTCCGTTTTGCATATCACCGAACTGAGCCACCGTTTTTCCACTGTTTACTCGTCGCAAGACATCGGGATCACTGATAACTTTACCGTCGGAACCTACCGTCACCCAGCGATGATGACTGTTTACAGCGTCGATAGACGTCTTATTGCTGGTTCCTATCAAAGTCGTGTATAATTTGGTTGCGTTAAGAATATCGTTGCCATAACTGAAATTCAAGAAGATACTCAGGTCGAAGCCCTTATAAGTAAATGTATTTATAATACCTCCGTAAAACTTGGGATTAGCATTACCGATCACTTGTTTATCGTCTTCGGTAATTAAAGGGTTCCCTTTAGCATCAACCTTTCCTCCGTTATCTTTAAATTTCCAATAACCCGGCTGAGGTTGATTATTGGGATTATACGGAATACCCTCTTTCAGAACATATTTACCTCCTACATAATTGAAATCATCTACCTGATATAATCCCTCGGTCTTATAACCATACATAAGACCGATAGAACGACCTACTGCCACAAGATAATCGTTTTGATTAAATCCCCATCCCGATTCTTCGAGGTATTGCGATTCTCCCGACAAAGCCAGAATCTTATTTTTATTATGGGAAAGGTTCAATGTCGTCCTCCACATAAAATCGCGTGTTTGTATATTTACGCTCGAAATCGTCAGGTCGATACCCATATTCTGAGTAGAACCGATGTTGCGGTAGAGATATTCTTTACCCGACGACTGCGGTAATTTCGATTTAAGCAGCAAATTACTCGACCGATTGATATAAAATTCGGGAGAGATCGTTAAACGCTGTTCGAAAAATCCGAGGTCGATTCCCACGTTGAAAGTTTTATTCGCTTCCCACTTGAGATCTTTATTGGGTATTTGAGAAGGGACATAACCGGGAATGCTTCCGTCGAGATTTGGCACGACCACCGCACTCCAGATCGACAGCGAACCGTAATCGCCGATACGGTTAATACCGGATGTACCATATCCCACACGTAGTTTTAAATCGGAAAATGCACCCAAATCTTTAATAAATCCTTCCTCTGAAAGACGCCAAGCGGCCGAAACAGAAGGAAATATACCCCAATGATTTTTCGGGCCGAATTTTGAAGAGCCATCGGCACGCAAAGTTCCGGTCACCATATATTTTTCTTTAAAATTATAATATACTCGCCCGAAAAAAGAAAGGATTTTATCGTCGTCATTGTAATTCGACTGGGATGTACCGGCTATACCCAAGCTCAGGTCATTTAAACCGATATCATCGTTCGGAAAATTCGTTACCGTAGTTTGAAAATATCTGTTCCAGGTTCCGATGTATTCCTGCCCCAACATAAACTCGGCCTTATGAGCTCTTTTACGCAAATTATAGGTAAGAGTATTCGCCGTTTGAAAATTACCGACTTCGGCATTACGAATACTGCCGTTAATACTTGTTCTCTTGGCGCTGACAGATTGGGAACCGTTAAAAATCTCGTTACGTTGGGTGCGGTAGAGCATTCCGGTGGTATTCTTAAAGGTAAGCCCTTTAACCAGTTCATAAGAAAGACCGGCATTTGCATTGAATATCCTCAATTCTTTTACATTATGCTCGGCCCGTGCCGAAGCTGCCGGATTTTGTACTGTATTACCGTCATCGTCGAGCCACGGATTATCGGGCATTGTCTTAAATTCTTCGTCGGTGGCTCTAAGTCCCACAGTGGGTTGATAGGTAAGAATATGCGTCATTTTACCGAAACCGCCTCCACCTTCTGATGTCCCCATTCCTTCGGTCTTCATACTGGTGAAGCTAATATTACCCGTCACCCGGGCTTTCTTATTGATCCGATGATCGATTTTAGCGCGAATATTGTCCTTTTTCACTCCACTCTCGATCATAATTCCCTGATCGTTCAGATGAGAATAAGACATCGAATATTTCAAGTCTTTCGTCCCGCCCGATACGCTTAATTTATGATTCTGCACGAATGCCGTACGAAAAACTTCTCTTTGCCAGTCTACACCCCGGTGGGCATAATTCGCCCCAATGTCTGCAAACTCTCCGTAATTTCTCCTAAAACTTTCACCGGCTCCTTCACTCGAAGCGCTTCTCCTTTCATAATCGAGATAAACAAACTCTGGGGTACTCAACATATCCATATGTTTAGATACATCCTTAAATCCCACATAAGCATCATAGGTTACCAGAGTTTTTCCCGCTATCCCGTTTTTGGTAGTCACCACCACTACCCCATTGGCACCTCTCGCACCGTATATGGCAGTAGACGAGGCGTCTTTGAGAATATCGATCGATTCTATATCGGTAGGGTTCAACGCCATAAAAGCCGCCGCTTCGCTAGGAAAACCGTCGATGATATACAACGGTTCGTTATTTTGGGTAATAGAGATTCCTCCTCGTACCCTTATCGAAATACCGGCATTGGGATCTCCCTCATTTTGGGTAACCATTACCCCGGCAACACGCCCGGCCAGCGCTTCAGCCATATTGGCGACTGGCGCTTTGGCCAGTTCCTCGGTATTTACCGAAGCCACCGAACCGGTCAGATCCTTACGCTTCATGGTTCCATATCCGATAGCTACTACTTCGTTAAGTTCTACAAATGACGGTACGAGTTTTACATTGATTATTTTCTTATCCCCGACTTTCACTTCCCGCTTTTTCATGCCTACATATGAAAAAACGAGAACCGATCCGGAGGGTGCGTTTATTCTGAAATTTCCATCTATATCGGTAGCCGTACCGGTTTTAGCACCTTTAACAAGAATACTTACTCCCGGGAGGGATTCATTATTCTCATCAGTTACTTTTCCGATTATTTCCGTCTCCGCATTCTGAGCCGATAACTGAAATACGGCAAATAGAGACAACAAAAGAGTAAAAAACAATAATCTACTGTTTTTCATAATATTTATACTTAGGTTATTTTATTTAGTTCGTTATCGATATTTATTCTATCCTCATCATTTCGATATTGCAGGAAATTCATTATCTATATCACAGTAACCGTAGAACTTCACCGGCACTTGATTTTCAGATTGTTCAAAGGATATTCTATTATAAAATTATAACTGATTCATCAAAAAAAAGGCCCCGCTAACAGGAGTAAGACAGGGCCTCGACCATTCAGCAATAAAAAATTGCAATTAAGTCAAATAGTCGTCTTTATCTTTTTACAATACGTTTAACGGAACGGCTTCCGTCGGCTTGTATGATCAATACCTGATAATAACCGTCGGCAAGACCAGAGACAGATATCTGACGGCTGGGCCTTGCTACTTGCATAACCGTCTGGCCGCTTATATTGGTAACAATAATATTCGATACGGCCCGGTCCGAATCTATATTCAGTATATCTGTCACCGGATTGGGATATACTTTTATTCCATCTTCATTATCCTTTTCAGTGTTCAATCCGGATAAAAATTTCGTTACCTTCATCGCCGTAAAAGCGACATTGGAGTTATTTTTCTTAGCTAAGACAAACCGTACGAAACGGGAATCCTGCTTCAGTTCAGCACTTTTATTTTTCTCTGCAGGAGTAGCTTTACCTGCAGGTATAGGATTCGCTGCATCATATTTATGTATTATCGTCCAATTAACTCCATCTGCCGATTCTTCCACATTAAGTTCGGCTGTAGGACTGTCAACCGAACCATTAACAGCATAGGAAAGTTCCTGTGGAGCATACGAAAATGACAAAACAATAGAACGCCTGTCCGATTCGAGGCGAGTAGAATTTCCGCTATTTTTAAGAGCTGTTCCCGCCCAACCCTTATGTGTTTCCGAACTCCAATTGTCAATATCTAACGGAAACGTTAAATCTATTTCGTCCTCCGTTGGAGCCAAACTTTTGCATTCAATCGAATAAATCGCCCAATCGCTGTTGGCCGCCCCGGCATTCGGATCATTCTGTATTTTTATACCGGTAACTTTTTGGCTGAAATCTGTAGGTAAAACAGCAGGCTCGATCAATTTTACACTTTCTGGCAAATTTAACGAAGCGGTTACATTTGTCAAGTCTACTGTCGATGGATAAATAATTTCAGCAGTACCCGTTTTTTTCTCATCATTATTTTTAGGATTTAATGTTCCCAATGGACTTAATGCGACAGCACCCTCTATTGTAAACGTGGTTAATCTTTGCCCGAATAATGTTCCTGCAAATATTGTACAAATAAATAGAGTAAAGATCTTCTTTTTCATAATCTTATGTTTTTAAGGTAAATAACATTTTTATTTTATATATATATTGTTCAGATTAACATTCTGCTTATCTCGCAAAGCATATATCCAACGAATATAGCGTGCTTCGGAAGGCAAAGACAAAGTCAAAATCTCCGTTCCCGTAACATCCCCTTCCTTATACGTTTTCAGATTTTTCCATTTCTTACCATCTATCGAGGTTTCTACATCGAACTCTCCGTTAAAAACGGCTCCTCCTACCACTGTGAATTCAAAAGAAGCCTCTTTCGCAACCCCATCATACGCAGCAAAAAATCCAATACCGTCATTTCCCATTCTCACCACTGTCGGTTTACTGTAATCGATTCCATATCCAGCCCAGGGCTTCGGATTGGTAAAATCGAGATCGCAGGGGTTAGTTTTGGAAAAAACGATTTGTAGAGGAAGCTTTCCGGGAACCAGTTGATGAACGATAATACTCCAATCTTTAGAAGAACCATCTTTTTTATTCACCGTAACGTGTTTAACTTTCGTATAATCATTATTTAAAGGAGTTTCCTCCGATATCACACACCCGCTGAGCAGTTTATATTTTACGGGCAAACTCTTAATATCCGCCGAAGCGTCTACAATTGTCTCTATAATAGAGGCCGATTTAGTACGGTTTTTCAATAATGTCTGTGTCAGGGAACCTTCTACCTTAAATGATGAAAAACCCTGTGCATAAAGACCGTTGCTGAAGAATAAAACCGATACTATGGCTGTAAAAATCCTGCGATTCATATAATTTTTCATTTTATTGATTTAACGATTAAGTCTTCCGGTCGCTTCTACCGGCCGGCATTGCAATGTTACAGACTTTCTCCCGAACAGACTTTCTCTGTTGTTGAAAAGACTTTTACATTTGTTGAAAACTCCCGTCGGTAAAGCTTTTATGCCGCTTAATGACAAAAAAATCGAATATAATCAATCAGTATTCTTTGTATCCGGCCAGATTATAACACACCGGAGTCGTACTGTTTCCCACCCGATAAATACCAAACTTAAAATAATATCCATTTCGGTCGTTACGTCCGATCAATATCGTTTCGTTATCTACGATATGCCGTTCTACTTTTTCACCGTTCTTTTCATACGACATAACCACATCCAGACTACCGGGTTTTACAATATTTTCCTTTTCCATTCCGTAAACAGTCCAGGTAACGGCAATTTCGAAGGTAACCCACGTTTCTTTGGGAAAATCGCTGAACGGTTCTTTATAAGCGAGGGTGGATGATTTATATTTCGAAATCAACGGATGCATGATTTCGCCTTTTTCGGGATCGATATTACAACGGTCGGTTTTATCGGATAACCATTTCCGGTCCGAATTGGCTTTTATATAAAAATATCCTTTATTAAAACCGAAAGCCAGAGGAGGGAATCCACCTTGTTCAATAATCCATCCATTAGGTTCCCAATGTGCCTGGTATAATATATTTCCTTTCTTGTCCTTTTCCAGAGTTCCGTCTTCACGTAGTAGCGGAAGTCGATCGTATCCCTTATCTTTTTTAAATATCACTTTTTCACATATTTTCGCGAATTCTTCATCGGAAACCTCTTTGACTTCGCCCTCGGGAGTACATAATAAAGTACGGTCGGGCATACCGTGCCACTGGGCAAAAATCGTATTTACCGAGGCTTTCAGGTCTTTAGGTACGTAAATAGAAAAACGATAATGACGGGTACTCCCCTGAGGACATTCCCCTTTACCGTAATGATAGACTTTTTTTGCTTTTACAATATTTTCAAATTGCTTTTCGGTTAGTTTTTCGATATCTTTCCCAGTCGCGAAACAATAAGATAGTTCCGCCCGTCCCTTTGTTTCACCGGCACTATAACCGGCTAAAGTATTATCATTTTGTTTCAATTCGAACCGATACGATGGCTTACCATCATACAAACGGGTATAATCATATTGTATCGCATGTTTCTTGCGGGTACCCACGGCTACCCACTCTCCGTCGATTATCGAATTTTCGGGAGCCACTTGACTTTGTATATCCACTCGTTCGCGAATAGGTACCAACGTTTTTTCCTGTGCCGTAAGAGAAAAGCCCCACAAGAGACACATTACGATTATTAAAAAGCTTTTTAGTTTTATCATATTGTTCATTTTTTTAGAATACGTTTTATTGTTTTATCTGCAATTAAAAAATAATATCCAGCCGAAAACCCTGTCAGATCTATACATACATTGGTTTCTCCCCGGTTCGTTTTTACCGACATGACTTGCCGTCCTCCGATATCGGTTATGCGAATAATCGTATTCACGGGTTCGTATGACCGGATATAAAGTTTTCCCGATGTCGGATTCGGATACACGCACAATCTGTCATCAGTATCAACATTTTCCATTCCGCTTCCGGTATAAATCAGGGGTACCGACACCGATTCACCGCCTGTACCGTTAAATTTCAATATCGTCGTATTTTCCATTTCATTATAACCGATAAATTCTACTTTTCCGGATGCGTCGGCAATATTCCACTTTCCATTTAAAGTAATCTCTACCGGTTGTATTTTTGTATCCATATACCGTTTCGACTTCGGAACCGACCATGCTTGCACAGGAAAACAACCGAATTCATTCCCTTTCTTATAATATCCCAAATCGGGATTCGACACCGTCAGTATCGTACGGTCAGTACCGGAGGTAAGCCAAATGTTGCAAGGTTCCGAGACACTCGAAATTATCTCATCCCCAACAAGTGTATCGGAAGCAAATACCGACAACCCCTTTTCTTGCCCTCGTTTTACGATATGCGCTACTTTATCCCGGCGCAGTACGGAATAAAAACTATCGGGATCATTGGCCAATCCGGAAATAAAAGATGCGCCCCGTACCCAAACGACATATTCATAACCGCCGTTTTTCGTTTTTCTGCCATGATTTATCCAGGCTGTCGCATAATTACCACTTGTCGCGTTTTTATTCTTATCATCTACCGATTGCTGTACATTCCGGTGTATATGCAATCCTTTAGCATCGGGAATATAATATCCGTTACCGGCAATATCGGTAAGGTAAACCGGTGATTCTACATTTTGGTCGTAGACATACGAAAGACCAGTAATCTGCGTTCCATTCACTATGGTGGGTGTCTCGGGAGAAGGAAGAAGATTTTGGAAAATAGTAGTATGAGCCGCATAATCGGAAGCAGTATTATCGATATCCGATCCCAAGGCAACGATAAGATCGTCGAAAAAGAAATAAGATTTCAATGCCGTTAATTTAGGCTTTGTCCAGGAAGCGCTACTCTGGCCTTTGGTACGGTCTGAAAATTTAAATCCATACACCCCATTTCTACCGTCGCTCACACCTCCGGCAAAGGCTTCATTCGAAAAACGCGGCCACTCGAACGCTTTTGCATCGGCAAGAACCTCGGGCAAAGATAAATCGGGGACCGTCGTACCCGGAATATGCGACCAGTCGTAACCATCATAACCGACGCCGCTGGCCAATGCCGACACGACACCTTCCGAATCTTTTCCGCTATATATACTCAATTGTCCGAAACTTTGGTTTCTTCCATACCAGTTTTCACTGCCGTTCGTCTCGAAATCCCACACATATTTACTATATCCTTTTATTGTCGCCAGCCAATCGGAACGACGATGTATCTGCATAGCGGCATAGGGAAAAGTCCGGTTTAATTCCATTTCTTTAACCGGCACAATGACCGCTTTTAAACCATTGCATATATTTATGGTACCCATGCCTCCTGTAAAAATTATTTCACAGGCCGTATTTCTTATCATTCCCGTTTGTACGGGATTATATTCTGTATCATACAAATTGGCAAAAACTCCGCCTATCTCTTTTTTTAATTTTCCTTCGGGTAAAATGTAATAAATATAAGCATAAGCCGGAATTTGATTTATAATATCATTTAAATGCCCGGGAAAACGACCGCATAACCCACGAGAAATATCATATTTCCCGCTATACTGTCCGAATGCCTTCAAGCCTTCGGCGATATGCTTAACGGGATCGGTAGCAATGCCGTAAACCGTATTATGCAACAAAAAAGCCATTTGTGAAGCTACCTGCAACGCATCGGTTACATAAGCGCTTCCCCACACTCCCAAATGGTGATAACCTGTATAGTCGGGTTTCAAAAATCCGTCCCAGGCTCCGTGGGGTACAAACGCCTGATTAAGGACCTCGGTAAGATACGATAACTTTTCCTCCCGATCCGCAACATTGTCACCGGCCGTTAAAATATACATTAGTCGGTTATTATATATCGTTCGTACTCCGTCGGAACGACTGATATTTCCGGCTGCCGAAGCCGACCAATCCTCTTCACCGCCCTCAATGTCGACACTGTTGGGAACAACCCAGCGAGTAGCCCATTCCATCATGTCCGATACTTCATCGAGCATTCCCGCCTTGGCCAATTCTTCACGCATCAGCATAGAAGCATAAAAATACCCCGTAAGCCTTAGATAAACACCACCTCCTGTAAAATGGAGTTCACGCCCCGTCTTAAAATTCCTTACACTTAAGTATTTATATAACTTCATGATTTCCGATAAAATACCGGCATTATGATAATAAATGTTAGGTTGTGTGTCGGGGCCTTTCAGCCGATATGCCATCGCCAACGGAAACAATACTTTACCGACTAATTCACGTACAAGTGCTATATCATTGCCGGGAACCTTTTCATCTAAAACAAATTCTGGCAAATCGGGAACATCCGGATCATATTTTCCGGCCATATCACTTGCCTGTGAAAACCGGGTTAATAACGAGTTATAACGGTCTATAGCAGAAAGATTAGAATAATCGGTAGTATCATCCCCGATAAGTAAATCTATATACCGCTTGCGAATTAAATCTATATCGGAATATGAAGTTACAGTGCATGTATATACTCCGCTATTTTCTCCTCCGGAAGTTTGTATAAGTGCATACAACCAATATCTGCCTGTCGAAGGTAAACTAACGTCGAGCGAAAGTGGCTTCCCGGCAACAGGGTATTCCCGGCTATTCCCCTGCAAAATAGCGTCGGAAGTCGGGATTTGGCAACTTCCGTCGTCAGGTTTTAATAAATAATATAAAGTACCCTCATCGTTAGCCGAAACTTCAAAAGTCACTGAGTCAGTATCTTTTTTTACAGGAACAATATAGTTTATCGCCAGCGGTTGAAGAGTGGAAAATTCGGAACCTGACAATACTTTTGTTGTATTTCCGGCTTTATCCCTGACTATAAAATACAATCTGAGAGTACTACCCGAAGGTGAATGCAATGTTTGAATGGTTTCCTGATTTGCCTGACAAGAAAAAGACCGTGTACCGTTTAACAATTCATCAGCGGTAGGTTGTACACCGTCATTACGAATCTCCCAATATACGTTCCCCGACTCACTACTCGTTAAAGAAAAATCGACCGAAGAACGGGTTATATTCGAAATTTTGATATCCGATACAACCGGTGGCTCATTATCGGTCACTTTCCATACCTGTATTTTATTTCCATCGGCAATAAACAATCGGCCATTGCTGTCTGCAGCTATTCCATAAGGAGACGTAAAACTTTTTCCACTGCCTAATTCACCTATCGTATTTTTAAAATTACCTGATAAGTCGAACCGGTAAACACCTAACAAGCCTCCTTTAAAATCGGTATCAGAAGTTATCAGTAGCGATCCATCAGGCAACGATGTCATATAAGCCAATGAATTATACGCATACCGAGAATCTTTTTTAATTATAAAATCGACTGTAGCCGTTTCTCCCGAAACTCCGGATAGGGCGATCATTCCGGTATTTTTATCGATAATATACATTCTTCCCGCACTGTCGAAATAAACCTTACGCACTTCCCTGAACTTATCTTTTGTAAGTGATATAATCGTATTCTCGAGGGTATTCTCTCTGTATACGGAAATTTTTGTAAGAGAAGCGACATAAAGTTTTCCGTCGGGGCCCATGGTAACGCCGTTTACATTTTCTCCTATCTGCAACGCATACCGCGATACTCCGTTTGCGGAATATACCTCAACGTTTTTTCCGCCCCGATTTGCTACATAAATATTGCCTGCCTCATCGACATCAACGTCAAAAGGGGTGTTCAGACCTTTTATAATCGTTTGAGGTGCACTCTTAAAATCACATTTTACAATCGTGTTTCCGGCTGTAGAATATAAGATTTCCTTTTGTATGCAAAGCCCTCTGGCAACACCCTGCAATGAGATCTCACGCTCATAATCGGAATTTTGAGCCTGCATATCGATAATGACAGTCACTAAAACCGCAATCAGGGTCGCCCCTCTAAAAAATTCATTTATAAATGTACGATGAGGAAATCCGATCATTTTTTTTCGATTAATTATTTTCCGTTATTTCAGAATCATTCCTTATATTCCCTGAAAATATCATACTCGCCGCACCCATCATACCCGCTCTATTTCCCAAACAGGCTGCACAAACGAGTGTATTCACACGGCAATCCGCTAAAGAATACTCTTTCACTTTTTCTCCGATACGAGAGATATAAAAGCCACCTGCTTCTGAAATACCGCCTCCGATAACAACCCGTTGCGGACTAAATATATTAACCAGTCCCGCAATACCGTGGCCGAGGAAATCCCAATGTTCATTCAAAGACTCTATTGCAACAGAATCTCCTTTATGATAAAGTTCGACAATCATTTTACCATCGGGCTTTATTCCTGTATGAAGTTTTCTTTTACGACAGCGGCCTTCGAAGCGTCGTATCAACGCTGCAGTAGAAGCATAGGTTTCGAGACAACCTACACTACCGCAGGCACAACGTTCCCCATTCGCGATAAGCGGTATATGTCCCATTTCCATTCCTCGGTTCTTATACCCGCCATATAACTTATTATTTATAATAACGGCGCCTCCGATACCTGTACCCACTGTAATAAACAGCACATCGGTACAGCCTTTAGCCGCACCGAAAGTTTGCTCACCAAGCCCCATTGCATTAGCGTCGTTTGCTACCAAAGTCGGTATTCCGGTCTCTTTCTCCAGTATGCCGGCAAGCGGTATGTTTTCCCAACCGGCTATATTTTCTGCACCCCCTAATACGATGCGATTATTTTCATCCGTAATCCCTGGAGTTCCTACCCCGACTCCACACAAAGCGATACTCTGTAAAGCGGCAAATCCGATACAATCGGAAATCGCCGCTTTTAACCGGTCGATAACTGTGTCTCTGGAAATATCGGCTAATGACGGCATTTCCCCGCTATACAAAAAAACGCCCTGTTCGTTTACAACCGCATATTTTAAAGACGTTCCTCCCAAATCCAATCCAACAGCATACCTCATAATCATACCCTTTCTACCCAGATAGGAGTACTGAATGCCCATTGTCCGTCCCGTTGACGAACCCGTACGTAATAATAATCGGTATCTCTCGAAGGCTTGTTATCATGCATCACGTGTTCTATCATAAAGGCGCTTTCTGGTGCCGCACGGTTAAATAATATCGCTTCGCTCAACCAACCTCTCATAAAATGCGATTTAGAACCGGTAAGAAGCTCACCCAAAGTATAACCGAATTCCTTTCCATTCATCTTCGTCCTGATGATACCGTTTTTGGGCATCGTTACATCCAGCATTACTGTTTGCATGGCAGGAGTCATCGTATTGGGATTTTTAGTAGAATACATTTCCAAATCGATCCTTTTGTCATCGGCTTTAAGTATTCTATTCACTTTCGTATCGTCTTCATGGCCTATTTTATCTGCCTGAGGAGAGGTATAAGCAGCCCCCCGAAAACAAGGTGTCGCCACATTGATTTTACCCTCGGTAATTTCGATAAACCCGTCCCAACGTACCGGTTTCTCTTCCCGGTTCCATCCGAAATCAAGCTTTACTTTAGCGCGCATCACATCTTCCGGCGGTACAATCGTCTGCATAGGGCCACTCAGTCGGGCGATACATTCTCCATTTTTTACGATATCTACATAATCGATATAATTCGCCGCTTCTACATTCAGGTATATATGACGGTTATTTCCTCTAATTATATCCCCCATAATAGCATTATTAATGCGAAAATCGATATTCACTTTATCCCCCGTAGCACAATACACATGGCGGTTTTTCATTGCCTCCCAAATGTCGTTTCGATCGAGCGATCGGGCCAAAACTCCGATACGGCCATCACCAAAACTGCCGGGATAACCCGCATGTTGGTCGGTAGATCCGATAAAGCCGAATTTAAAACCTTTTTCCAACCCGCACAAAGCGCTTCCCTCATACGACCTCGGTCCCATATCGTGAAGATAATTATAATCGCCCTGATCGCTTTCGGCTAACCCGTGCCGTGAAAAAATTTCGACAAACGGCGTCTGATTTCCCTGGGTAAAAAAATCCCAGTTATATCCACGGTATCCTTTTTCGTACCCCATATGATGTGGAGTGACAAATACTTTTTTATCTTTAAGCTTTGCTTTTAAATCTTCCACCGATTCACACTCTACGAGAGGGAAATTCTGTTCATACGACAAGACGACATGATCGCCATATTTCATGCTATGACATTCGTATGAAGGAAAAGTTAAAAATTTACCATCCTGATTATATTCTTCAGTCATTTTCAGATATTTTTCATACCCTCCTTCTCGAAGCCTTTTAAAGGCACCTGTATGATAATCGATCACCCAAGCCAGGCGAGGATCGTCTTTTCCGGGTATATCCGGCCACATGGCATGAGGAGTAACCGATACAAAATCGAGTTGCTGTTTTGCCGCCTCAAAAGCTAATCTCATATCACCATGACCGTATGTAATATTACAATGGTTATGTATATCTCCCCAGAAAACTTTCAATCCGTTCGGATCGATCTTTGCGGCCGCTTTCGCCTTATCTTTTTCTTTTGGTGTACAAGCTCCCAATATCGGGCCCGATACGGCCAGTCCCATAAAAGTCCAACCGGTTTGTTTAATAAATTTTCTCCTGTCCATAATCATTCATTCGATTTATAAATTTTTTTCGATATCAGTGCATATTTGCTCCGTCATCCCCTTTAAAGAACTTGATATTCTGTTCGGTAGGATCGGTATCTTTATATTCCTTCTGCATTTCGAGAAGCAACCGGGTCATATCTTCCTGCACTTTTTTATATTCAGGTTTTCCGTACACATTGTTCAATTCATTACTGTCTTTTTTCATATCATATAATTCCCAATAATCGGCATCATTGTAGAAATGAATGAGTTTATAGCGTTGAGTACGTATACCGTAATGACGTTTAACCATATGCCATGAAGGATATTCATAATAATGATAATAAACCGCTTTACGCCAATCGGCAGGAGTTTTCCCTTCATGTTCGAGGATCGGTTTCAAGGAATGTCCTTGTATATCGGAAGGAATAGAAGCGCCCGCATAGTCGAGAAAAGTCGGTGCCAAATCTATATTCATACACAATGCGTCGGAAACAGTACCGGCTTTTATCGCCTTGGGATAACGTATCATCAAAGGAGTACGCTGACACTCTTCGTACATAAACCGTTTATCGAACCATCCGTGTTCACCGAGAAAGAAACCCTGATCGGAAGTATAAACGATTATCGTATTATCCAATTCCCCGATCTGTTTAAGATAATCGAGTAATCGCCCAACATTCTCATCTACCGCCAGTGTAGTCGCCAGATAATCCCGCATATATTGCTGATATTTCCATCTAACCAATTCTTTTCCCTTCATATTCAGCGTTTTAAACTCCTTTATCCGAGGGGCATAAGCTTTATTCCATACTTCTTTCTCTTCCGGAGTCATCCGATTATAAGCCGCGCGAAACGACTCCATACCTCTATTCTTCTGATTAGCACGTTCTATTTCGGCTTTATTCATATCAGCGGCACGTTTATTATCATAAGTACCCGACAACTCTTCGGGAGTAGCAATCTTCAAATCCCAGTCATCCCACATATGGTGGGCTATCTCCATCATTGTTTCCCTTGCGGCAGGTCCTCGGGTAGAATAATCATCGAATAATGTTTTCGGTTCGGGAAACGTTTTATCGTTAAAAATCCCCAAATGTCTTTGCGCCGGCATCCAGTTGCGATGAGGGGCTTTATGGTAATACAGCATGGCAAAAGGTTTAGATTTATCCCGGTTACCGATAAATTCGATCGCCTTATCGGTAATAATATCGGTTACATACCCTTTTTCTCTGACTATTGTTCCATTTTCATTAAAATCGGGACTGTAATAATCTCCCTGCCCGAGCAATATACTCCAATAATTGAAACCCTGAGGGTCTGAATTTAAATGCCATTTCCCGATCATGGCTGTCTGATAACCGGATTTTTGCAACAATTTCGGGAAAGTCTCCTGATCTCCGTCAAATGTCTGCGAATTATCTGTAAAACCATTGATATGGCTCATTTTCCCAGTTAAAATGCATGCTCTCGAAGGTCCCGATATAGCATTACTTACGTAACAGTTATCGAATCTCATTCCTTCATTCGCGATACGATCGAGATTAGGTGTCCGCATCAGACGACTACCGTAACAACTGATAGCTTGGGTAGTATGATCATCGGTCATAATCAGGATAATATTCGGTCTTTTTTCCGGTTTATTATCTTTTTGTTTAGCGACACAACCGGTAAAACTACTAATTGCAGCTACCGGTAATAATAAAGAGGATAATACGTTATTTTTCATATGTTTTAGTATTTAATAATTTTTTGAGTGCTATATCCCGAGCCTGATCGGACAGATATCATATAAAAACCATCGGGAAACAGGCTTATATCTTTAGTATAGTTACCTTTAAAACCCTCCATGGCACACAAACGATCACCCCGCAGAGAATATATTTCTATTTGAAAAGGATCTTCGTTCGATGAGCAGAAATTAACCGTTTGTGAACTCCTGTCGTATACACACTCGATTCGATCCTTGTTTTCCGGCTTACAACCCGAAAGATATTTCTTCAACTTTGCATGGTAGCTTTTACCGTCAATCGTCGTTATCTTTAAAGCTGAAGCATCTCCCGAAGATATTATAGAAACTTCCGGATCGCCATCTTCTAATGTATATACATCATCGAGCGTTAATTCAAAATCAAAAGGAGTACCTTCCGCGCTTACCTTATCTTCGGTAAGAGAATCGTTATTCTCTGCACTCGGACGGCGCATATCGGGCTCACAAACAGAAAGATCGATAGAATCTTCATCCTCTTTCAACAATATAATAACAGGTGCATTTACGGTTTTGACATGACCTGTATTTACAGGAATCTCCGAATCGAATACAACATAACAAATAATATTTCTTGTCTTTTCCCTGATTATATGCGCCGACTTATCCTGACGGAGAATAACAATCGGAGAAGTTGCCTCATCCCTGTATCTGCTTATATCGTTATTTCCGGCATTCAGAACCATATAATAAATATATTTATCCCCGGCGGGAGCCTCACCGTGGGTAATATAAGACCTGACTACTCCTCCTTTCCTTTCTGTTACGGTAGTCCCGTTCTTTACGATATAAGCCGTACCCATGTTATCGACAATAACAGGATTTAAGATTTTTGTTACGGCAGAAACAAATTCATCCCCGTTTATCATTACTTTTTCACCTTCATTTGTTTCCTGCTGAAACAACGTCGTTACCGTAGGCACCGAAAAATCGTCGTTTTTTATATTGCTGCCTATGCATACACAAATACTATCGACACAAAAAACCGTCTTATCGGCATAAAAAGTTTTATCATAAACATTATCATGCAGTTTCATAGAGAATACCGAAACATCGGTTCCGCAAACCGTTCCCCCAAGAAACGTTTCATCACTGAAATTCCGATGTTTACCATTGCCTCCTGTGTTAGTGTTCAGAGACGTTAAAGACAACACTTTGGAGGTCGTTCCCGGTATATAATTCCAATCCCAATTTTTATCTTTATAAGCATTATTTTTCCTGAATCTATCTAACCGTGTATATTCTATCTGACCGTTGCTAAGATATCTCCCGTACAGATTCTCGGTAGAAGAACTTTCAAAATCCCATATATATTTACTCGTCCCTTTTATCGAAATGTGCCAGTTTTTACTTTTATTCACAAGAAGCCCGGCATAAGGATAATAAACCCGGGTATCTTTCACTTCTTCCGGTAATATACTTTTATGAAGTAACCTGGCACAGGTTTCGACCTCCCCTAAGGTCGATTTATGTGTAATATCGGTAGATACATCGGTAACCATTCGAGACACGATTTCCGGATCGGCATTCCATAAACGCATAAACGCCTGAGACAACTCCATATCGGGCTCATCTGACGAAAGCGACAAATAGGCATAAGCAGCGATTATCCTATCGAGTTTTTGCGTTTGAGTAGGAAAACGGCCCGATGTAGCGACGGGCACATCATATATCGAAGCAATATTCCTGAAAGCGAGTAAACAATTCTTTAATTGGGAAAACACCGTTTCGGGCAATGCGAAGGAAGTATCATGAAGCAAATAATAAATAAGAGAGGCCATATAAAGAGCATCCGGATAATAAGCGCTCATGTAAACTCCCCGATGATGATAGCCGGTAAAATCGGGCTTAAAGGTATCGAGATATCCTTGTGCTCCCGAAAAAGCATCGGTATAATATTTTGTAAGAACCCTTAGCGCCGCTACTTTGTCATTATCATCGGGAAGCATCAGGGCATAATACAGCTTCGGCAAGGCAAGTGTTCTCAGATTATCGGCTGATTCACCATGCCGGTTTTCAAGATTACGGGAAACAGCATCTCCGAAAAGAGTAAACCATTTGAGCGTATTCAGTTCTCGTTTTAACCGGACATCTCCCAATTGTTCACGCATCAGGAAAAGCGAATGAAAATATCCCCCACTCCTTAATTTTTCAAAACGGATCGATCCCATAGCGCTTCCGGCAGCCCACCCCTGATCGTTGTACCAGTCATAAATATCGAGCAGTCGTTGCCGTTCGATCTCCGATTTATTCAACCTCCAATCCAACGCAAAAGGAATAAGATATTTTTCACTGATATCCCTAAACTTAATAACAGAGACATTTCCGATTTTCGAAGAACTGTATTGTGGAAACAATCCGGGCCCGGTAACTATGTTTTCCTCGTCTCGGGAAAGAGATACGTCGAAAGAAGAATTCGCCCGATCTATCCAGTTGTCGATGCTTTTCTTGCGTTTGATATATTCCTCATCATTCCAAACCGTTTTGTCTTCACCGGACAAAAACCACCGGTCTATTCGCTGAGCTATTACCCCGATATCCTTTTTTTCCCGGGTAGTCGCATCGCTTATTGTTATCAGATCGGTCCGATATTTTTCCAGAAAATTATCGATCGTATTATAGGGTTGTTTAACTGCATGCTGAAAATCGTCGATTCTCTCCCATGATATTTTAGGGACGAACTCGAGATAATCGAAATACACCCGTCCCTGCGAAACTGCCGGAGCTTTTACGGTAATTGCGTTCAATTTTGTTCGGTCATGTCCCATATCGTCCACAAAACCGGCCCACAGACATCTCCATCCCGTAAAATTAAGCTTAAATTTATAGGTACATTTTTCTACTCCCGAGATATGTATAAAAGAAAAAGTAAGATCATCGGTCGAATATTTCGTATTATATATCCACAACGTAATTCCTCCGTTCACCCGGGTAGATACCTCTTTTAACGAGTTCAGATTTGTCAACTTTAACTTGTCACCTCCGACCCAATCCCATCGTAATGACCGGCTTCCTAATTTATATTTATCGGCAGATACCGATAAATTTCCTTTCGTCGCCGACCAATCTGCAGGAACACTCCCATCTTCAAAAGAATATATTTGTGAAAATGCATCCTGACAAATCATAAACAATAGTAAATAAAATACGTGTTTCATGGTATTCTTTCTTATAAAACCCTTTATAACATCAAAAAGGGGTAGAGTAATTACTCAGCAATACGGGACCTCCTTTCCCTCAAAACTTTTTATAAATCATATCCCAAATGATATTTTTTACGGCCAACTTCTACCGTAATTTTTAAAGATTTCGCATCAGAAAAATCGGTATTGAATTCGGCTTTTATCGATGGTGCTTTTACCGCATCTTTTACTGGCAATATCATAGTAATAAACCGGATACAATGATCGGACGCTTTCTTATCTTCATTAAAAGAGAAAGCCTTTCTTTCTGATTTTTGACGGTATGCATAAGATACCCAACCTTCCTCATTTTCCATTATCACATTTTTATCGCTAAAAGCTTGCAATAATATATTATTATCGTCTTTAAACCGGGTATACGCTTTCAACATGACAGAATCGGTCTTTACATCTCCCTCGCACATTTCATAATGAATACCTACTTTTCCCTGAGCATTGCCAAAAGCCTCATCGACGATCACAAAAAACTCCTTATTTACAAAAAATACCGACCGACGGTGTTTCAGCCCTTTATAAGACGGATTTTCTGTAACCAACACCTCGGTGGGTTCACCGATTTTCCACAACAAACATTTCGAATCGGTTTTTTCAAGAGACCGATTATCCAGTGTTAATGTTTGATGTACTCTGGTTTGACGAAACCAATTACGCCATTTCATCACTTCATCGTCACCCGCATAAACATAAGAACCGGAATCAGGGAAGAAATTTCTCCCTTTTACAAATAATTCGAATGTACCGTTATCGGGCTGACAATGCCAAAAAGCAGGCGGTCCGGCTTTTATAATCATACATGTAGAACCCATATCCCAACCGTTGCGAAAAACAAAAAATCCGGATGTAGGAAATGCTTTAGAGGTATAATCCGGTAATTTCCCGCTCTTACCCTCGGTAGCGAAATAACGTATCGCCTCATCTTGAGGAAAGACCTTCATCCACTGCTTGTAATTTTTAATCATTTCAGATTTATCATTTTTCTTCGCATCACTGAACATCGGATTCGAATAATCGGGAAAAGATAAGTTATAAGTAACCGTAATCATTTTTTCTACCGTATCCAGAAATTCCTGTGGAAATTCTTTTCGGTAACCGTTAAGATCGGCCATTTGCAACGCTTTAAAAAAGATATTGATCGTGGCCAGATGATAATGAGGATCGAGCTCGAATTGCATCCCGTCGTTATATACCTGAACTTTTATTTCTTTATTCAATATAGATATCGCCGATTGTCTCCATGCGGAAGCATCTTTAAATTCAGGGAAAAAAATACCGGCATACAATATACGTTGCGCCTCGAAAAGAAGATGGTTTCCTTGTTTCGAATAATTATTCATAATATGCACTGCATGTCTGTGCACATTTACGAGAAAGTGTGTAAAAAAAGCTGGCGTAAAATATTTTGAAGTATTGAATAGCAGAAACTCCGCTGCCTGATCTTGCAAACGGTTGCTGACCTCGAGCGGACGCCAGGCATATCGTACATTGTCATCCGTAATCTTATCCCCGTCGTATTCGGTATCTCCACCGGCGATAGTTTTTCGAACCGCACCTTTTTCAGGTGTTAAAGGGTTTTTCTTTATCCAGTCTAAATATTGATATACCCACTCTTTGGCATATTTTTCATCGCCTGATATACGATACGCTTTTCCCATAGGAATAAACCATTTCTGACGATGCAATTGCCAGCGTAATTCATTATCTTTTACAGGCCAATAAGTCCAATCTATATCCTTCCCGTAAAAAAAAGAAGGTTGGTAACCTTTATGCGCAAATAATTTATGTTCCAGAGCATCATCGGCCATTTTTTGTTCGCTTTCCGAAATTTTCAATTTATTAAAATTAATATCCGGCAAAATAATTCCCTGTCTGCTTTTATAATAAGTTAAGAGAGCTGATGCAGCATCCTGATATTTCCCTTCTTCGTAAAATGCCTTGACATTTTCAAGTCCCTTCCTATTCAAATCGATTAATTCAAAAGCCTCTTTATCGATCTGCTGAGCATAAATCCCCCAGCATCCGAAAAACAAGATACATAATGTTAAATATATAGTAATACGTGTTTTCTGCATGATCATTAATTTTTAGAGTCTTATTTTTTCGAGAATAAATTTCGAGAATCTATTTTTTTTATTTCCATATAGCGTTTCAATGCCTCCAGGTAATAATAATCGGCATAATTAAGCGGTACATTTATTTCCGACCCGTGCGGATAAGAACCCGTAGAATGCTTCAGTATAAACCCGTTGTTCGATCCTCTCGTAGCCAAATAATCGGGAGAAGAAAGATTTTTGATAATTTCCTCAGCATAATCGAAATAAGTTTTTCCATTATTTACCAATGTGCTCAATTCGAAAAGAGCAGAAGCTGTAACCGCAGCGGCAGAGGCATCTCTGGGAGCATAAGGAATATCTGGAGCATTATAATCCCAATACGGAACAAGATCTTCGGGAATCGCCGGATTATTCATAATAAATTCGGCGATAGCTCGGGCCTGATCGAGATATTTTTTATTTTTCGTCTCTTTATAACAGTCTGTAAACCCGTATAACCCCCATGCCTGCCCACGAGCCCACACAGAACTATCGGAATACCCCTGATAAGTTTCCTGACGTATTACGTTTTTTGCCGGATCGATATAATCGACCACATGACAACAGCTCATATCGGGTCGATAATGGTGCATCATCGTATTATCGGCATGACGTTCAGAAATAGTAAAGAAAATGCGATCCTTAGTCATTTTACCGGCACTGAAAAGCAACTCGAGATTCATCATATTATCAATAATTACAGGATAAGTCCATGTCCCGAAATCCCAGGATCGGATAACGCCTTTTTTCGGATTGAAACGAGAGATCAATGAACGGGCTGCATTTATAATAACCATAGAATCTCCACTTTCCGGAGCCAGCCGGTAAGCATTGCCGTAACTACAATTTATCATAAATCCGAGATCATGAGTTCCTCGATAATATTGGAGTTCAGCCAACAAATCGGTATACTTCCGAGCCTCTGTTTTTAACGTATCGTCTCCTGTCATTTCATATGTCAGCCACATACTCCCAGGGAAAAATCCGCTGGTCCAATCCTTAGGCTTCTCAAGACGAATACTATCTATCCAATTCCCTGGAGCCCGATGAGCCATAGCTACCGGATTCAAAATCGAACGAGGGAAAACGGCTGTATCCTGAATATTTTTACGATCTATAGCCTCAGCCGTCATTTTAAGCTGGTAACGAGCCGTTTCAATACCATTTTTCAACCACGACAAGTCTTCAGTCGACGATTCTTTACGATTACATGAAAAAAATAGAAATGCGGCAAAACCCAAAAAGAGGGGAAATTTGTGTCTCATAATATACAGAAATTCTATTAATTAATTATACATTCTAAGAATGCAATATTACCCATCTATATGATAACCGAATTTTACGAATGTCGAAATTTATAAGACTTTTTCTGCAAATTCTTTTTCATTTGTTGAAAAAACTTTCGAATTCGTCAAACTCGAAACTTTTTAACATATTCAGAGGGTGAACATCCCATATACTTTTTAAAACTCGTTGTAAAATAAGAAGGGGTAAATCCTACCATAGCACTTATCTCGGATACATTATATCTACCCTCTTTCAACATACGGCAAGCATGTCCAAAACGTATTCTGCGTATAAATTCAACAGCCGATTCTCCGGTAAGAGCTTTCAGTTTAAGATGAAGGTTCGAACGACTCATCCCCATTTCACGGCTAAACTCCTCTGCCGTAAATTCTGGATTCTCAAGATTTCGCTCGACAATATCTACCGCTTTATTCAACAATTCACCGTCTATTCCTCCGGATACGATCTGTATGGGACTGGCCTCCATATTGGATACATAATTTCGAATCGCACGCTGACGGCCCCTGAGAATATTCTGCATTTTTGTATGTAGAACCGAGAAAACGAATGGTTTACTGATATAATCATCCGCACCGATGCTAAGACCGGCCAATTGTTCTCCGACAGTCGTTTTTGCAGTTAATAAAATAAGTGGAATATGACAAAAATAAATATTCTGTTTTACCTGTTTGCAAAACTTGATTCCATCTTTTACGGGCATCATTACATCTGAGATAATAAAATCGATTTTTTCCCCGCTATTCAATATTTCCCAGGCTCTCTCTCCATTTTCAGCCTGAAAGACCCGATAAAACGCCGAAAAATTTTCATATAAGTATTTCCTCACTTCTATATCATCTTCAGCAAGTAACAGAGTATAGGTATCATTAACATCGGCAAGACGTAATTCCGAAAACGGATGATCTTCTTCGACAAATTCCGTTACATCGATAAGCTCATTTTCCGTACTCTTCATTTTCGAAACAACCGAAATGCCCGTTATCCGCTCATTATCAGAATAATCCTGTTCATCACCCGGTAAAGTCACTGTAAAAACCGACCCTTCGCCTAAAATGCTATTCAAGTGTATTTCCCCATGATGTTGTGCTACCAGGCGTTTTACAAATGAAAGTCCGATCCCGGTCCCTTCGCTGTTCTCCTCTACCTGATAAAATCTTTCGAAAATACGAGCCTGTTTATCTTCTGGAATACCACATCCCGTATCTTTTACCGAAATAATTACCGATTTTCCTTTTATACTCAATTGTACCGTAATAATCCCATATTCGGGAGTATATTTCAACGCATTGAAGATTAAATTGGTCAATATTCTTTCTATATAATTTTCATCAAAGAAAACTTTCTCTTCACATATATCGCAATCGAAACAATATTCTATTTTTTTATTCGAAGCCGCTTGGACGAACATATCGAATATTTCCTCAACAACCGGACGTATTTTCTGCTGACGTACGCGAAGCTTCATTGCACCCATTTCTATACGTCGATAATCGAGAACCTGATTAATAAGACGCAACATTCGATTGGAATTATGTTGAATAAGCAACAACTGCTTTTTTAACCATCGATCGCTCACTCCTCTTTCGAGAATTTCATAGACAGGAGACAAAATAAGGGTCAATGGAGTACGAAATTCATGTGAAATATTAATGAAAAAACGTATTTTCATCTGGCTAAGCTCTTCTGTACGTTCTTTCTCTTTTCTTTGCAATTCCAGCTCTTTCTTTATAATCTGACGTGACGTATAAAAGCGTATTCCGTAAAATATCAAGATTCCTCCTAACAATATAAAAAGAGTTGTCGCCCACCATGTTTTCCACCAATAAGGCAATATCACAATCACAAGATCAGTCTCTTTCTCACTCCATTTGCCGTCGTTATTTGCCGCCCTTACTTTAAATATATACCGTCCCGGATCGAGATTGGAATAACTAACGCTGTTCTTCGGTGTATCATACCATTGATTATCAAATCCCTCAAGCTTATAAGAAAACATGTTCTTTTTTCCCGATAAATAGTTCGGTACAATAAACTCAAGACCGAACACAGTTTGAGAAGATGTCAGGGTAACAATATGTGTTTCATCGATACTTTTTTCTAAAATACCGCTTCCATCTCCGGGACGTATAGTTTTATTAAAAACAGAAAATTTGTCGATAATGGCCGCCGGAGTATAAGGATTATCAATCAGTCTTTCGGGATAAAAAAGAGTTATCCCGTTTATTCCTCCAAAATACATTTTTCCATCTGAACTTTTACAATAAGCATACATGTTGAACTGATTACTCTGTATTCCGTCCGATTCGGTATACACGCGCCAGCTACCGCTTTCTGTATTCAAACATATCAAGCCGCTATTCGTACTCATCCATAACCGGTTGAAACTATCCTGAAGAATACCGTATATCATATAATCGGGAATATTATAACGACTGCCTATATCATTCAACCGACCGGCATCCTGATCATATATAAAAAGTCCAGACCGAGAACCTACCCAAATATTCTGTTTATTATCTTCGAAAATACAACAGATCTGCTTATCATTTGCTTTCTGCGGTTCGGCATCCAGAATCTCGTTTCGAGTTCTATCATATATATACAACCCGTTATCGGTACCCATCCAAATACGTTTTCTACTATCGGAATACAACTCCAGTATCTGCCTGTCTTTTAATCTGTCAGCTCCTGTCGATACAGTAAACGGACGGAATTTCTTTTCTTTGAAATCGTACAGATACAGTCCGTTTAAAGTTCCTATCCATAATATATCGTTTTCATCTTGCAACAGAGAATATACTCCATTATCCGACACAGGATCTGAAGAGATATGTAACCTACTGAATCGCCCTGCTTTTTCTCTCATAAAACACAGACCGCCATCATGAGTTCCTATAGCCAATGTACCGTCAGATAACCTCAACAAGGCTTTAATATTATTCCCCGAAATACTTTCCGGATCGTTTTCTTCGTGTTTATAATAAACAAATCGATCATTTTCAGGATCATACCGATTCAGTCCATTATCGTTTGTACCGATCCACACATACGATGATTCGGCGAGCATAGCACTTACTACATTATCATTGAGAGAATTAGCGTAACGCACATATTTTAAATGCTCGAACTGATTTTTCAAAGGATGATAATAATTCAATCCCCCGAGATAGGTACCACACCACATCCCACCTTGTGTATCTGTATATATCGCACGGATAGAATTTTGGCTCAATTCGTTCGCACCGTAAACGGTATTGAACAAATGATAAAATCCTTTCTCATCTCCTTTCAGAATATTTAGTCCCACAAATGTCCCTACCCATAACCGATGATTTCCGTCATAAGATAATGACCGGATAAAATCGGAAGATATACTTTCCGGATCTGCAGGCCGGTGTTTATAAGAAACAAGCACATGATATGCCATATCATAAAGATACAAGCCCTTCCCTTCGGTACCGATCCATATTTTATTCGGATCACGGTTATAGGGAAGAATCGTCATAACAGGCTTATTCCTGAGTGATTTATCTACAACCTCAAACGAATCGCCGAGTATATCATAATAAAATAAACCACCTTCTCCCCCTACCAATATTCTGTTTCTGAAACTGAATACCAACGAAACCCTTTTTTCGGGAAAAGACGTAAGTTCATATCCTTCTTTATCTGAAAAACGAAAAAGGCCCCGATCGGTAGCCAGTAAAAATTGATTTTCTCCACATTCACAAATACTGTAAATCAGTTGTTTTTTAAAACCCGTATTTTTCCAAGGATAATTCACAAAACGGGCTTTACAATGGTCATACATCGATAATCCTCCCTGCGTACCGATCCATACACGATCTTTCGAATCGAGATATAGTGCCCGGATATTACTATTTTCGATACTTGTAGAATCGGCTTTGTTATGCCGATAAACCGTAAATTTATAACCATCGTACCGGTTAAGACCATCTCCGGTAGCAAACCACATGTATCCTTTCTTATCTTGAAGAATATTAAATACAGAACTTTGAGAAAGACCCTCATTCAGTGAAAGCTGCTGAAAAACAATTTCTTTTTCTATACCGGCCGAAACCGGCATACCACTATATATAAAACATACTAATAAAGCATACACTTTTAAGGATACGATACCATCTACTTTTAATATTATTTTATAAAATCTCATTATGAGCACAATACCATTAATTAAAAAAACACTACGCAAATTAAGTATTAATACGATTATCCTTCACACCGGATATTCAGCTACCATTCAGAAATTTAACGACAAGATTAATTCCCCTGTTATTATAAACATACGACTATCCGTACCATCTGGATTGTATGTAAGAATCAGCTATTCAATAAAATCGTTCTTTTCTATTTTATAGTGTAAAAATAGTAAAAATATTATTCACGACAGGCAATATCCTTAAATTTTCACTTTCCGGCCTTCAACAGAGATAAATATTATTCGATATTTAAGCCCGAGATATATAACATTTACGTACATTTGTCGCAATTAAATAAACGTATTTATTCACAATTACGCTTAACACACAATGAACTCGATTAAAGAACTATACCGCATCGGATACGGACCTTCGAGTAGCCACACGATGGGACCCAGAAAAGCCGCCGAGATATTTCAACAAAAACACCCCGGAAGTTCATCCTTTAAAGTTATTTTATACGGTAGCCTTGCCGCTACCGGAAAAGGACACCTTACCGATCGTGCGATATTGAACGTCCTTGAACCTTATGCTCCCGTCGAGATAGAATGGCGTCCGAAAGAATTTCTGCCGTTCCATCCCAACGCCATGACATTTATCTCTTACGATACTACCGGAAAAGAAAATGAAAGATGGACGGTTTACAGTATAGGAGGCGGAGCATTAGCCGAAGAAGGGAAACCGCTGAATACTTCCTCATCGCTCTCTATTTATGAAATGCATAAAATGAGCGATATTTTACACTGGTGTGAAAAAAGCGGAAAAAATTACTGGGAATATGTAAAGGAATGCGAAGATGAAGATTTATGGGATTATCTTGCCGAAGTATGGAAGGTAATGAAAGATTGCATTCAACGCGGACTCGATGCCGAGGGAGTTCTTCCCGGACCATTGAACCTGAGAAGAAAAGCCTCGAGCTATTACATCCGGGCAACAGGTTATAAACAATCCCTTCAATCGAGAGGACTCGTTTTCTCTTATGCGTTAGCGGTAAGTGAAGAAAATGCTTCGGGTGGAAAAATCGTGACGGCACCGACTTGCGGTTCGTGCGGAGTTTTACCTGCAGTTCTTTTTCATCTACAAAAAACGAGAGATTTCAGTGATACCCGCATTTTACGAGCCTTGGCAACAGCCGGTCTTATCGGAAACATCGTAAAAACCAATGCTTCCATTTCGGGTGCCGAAGTAGGCTGCCAAGGGGAAGTAGGTGTTGCTTGTGCGATGGCAGCTGCGGCAGCGACCCAATTATTCGGAGGCAGCCCTGCGCAGATAGAATATTCTGCCGAAATGGGGCTTGAACACCACCTGGGAATGACCTGTGATCCGGTATGCGGGCTGGTACAAATCCCTTGCATCGAAAGAAACGCTTACGCTGCCGCAAGGGCACTCGACGCCAATATTTACTCCTCTTTTACCGATGGAATACACAGAGTATCATTCGATAAAGTAGTGGAAGTTATGAAACAAACCGGACATGACCTGCCTTCACTTTATAAAGAAACCGGAGAAGGCGGACTCGCGAAAGATTACAGCCAGATGTAAAATGCTCATTAATTCCATCATAAAAAGCGCAAGAAAAATCTTGCACTTTTTATGATGGAAAAAACGACAATCAGAACATTTTTTCTTTAAAATAGGCCTTTTATCTTTCATAGATATACTCTATTTTTGTTTGTATATAAAGGTTTTTATTACAGAGTAAAAGTATAAATAAAAGTTCCTGATCAAATCCACGCCTATATAGCAGACCTTGAAAATTTTATAGCAATATATTTAAGGAACTTTTCGTCTTCGTGAGAAGGCCTCTGTAAAGGATATAAAAGCTGCCTGATATGGGCGGCTTTTATTTTTTATTCAATAACAACGCCCTATCGTAGTTGATAGGGCGTTGTTAAAAACATTATATATTACTCTACCGACAATAAAATCGGCAAAATGATGATCAGTTATTTTCGGGGCGCAACTTGCGCACAGTTTCTCCCGCTTTCCACATTTCACTGTCACGGAGTTCTTTCAATTCAGCTTCCAATCCTTTTCGGTAATCGGGTTTACTGTTAGTATCGATCGACCGCTGAGCCTCATTTCCTTTTGCAACTTCCTTATATAATTCCTCGAAAACAGGCTTAGACGCATCCCTGAATTTCTTCCACCAGTCGAGCGCACCCCGTTGGGCAGTCGTAGAACAATTAGCATACATCCAATCCATTCCATTTTCTGCAATAAGAGGCATAAGAGATTGTGTAAGTTCTTCAATTGTTTCGTTAAATGCCTCCGAGGGAGTATGTCCATTGGCACGCAACACATCGTACTGAGCAGCGAAAATTCCCTGAATAGCTCCCATCAATGTACCTCTCTCACCAGTAAGATCAGAATAAACTTCTCTTTTAAAAGTAGTTTCGAAAAGATATCCGGAACCGACACCGATTCCCAATGCAATTACCCTCTCTTTTGCCCGACCGGTAGCATCCTGGAAAATCGCATAGCTCGAATTCAACCCGCGTCCCTGCAAAAACATACGGCGCAAACTCGTTCCCGATCCTTTAGGAGCAACCATAATAACATCTACATCGGCTGGAGGAACTATACCTGTACGGTCTTTATAAGTAATCGCAAAACCATGAGAAAAATACAAGGCCTTACCGCTCGTCAGGTGTTTTTTCACTTTGGGCCAAACTGCAATCTGCGCAGCATCGGACAACAAATATTGTATAATAGTCGCTCTCTCGCAAGCTTCCTCTATCTCGAACAAAGTTTCTCCAGGAACCCATCCGTCGGCAATCGCCTTATTCCAGGTCTTCGAATCTTTACGCTGTCCTACGATTACATTAAAACCGTTGTCTCGCAGGTTGAGGCTCTGACCGGGGCCTTGTACGCCATAACCGATCACAGCGATAGTTTCGTCCTTTAATACTTCTCTTGCTTTTTCCAAAGGAAATTCCTCGCGGGTTACTACATTTTCGTCAACACCGCCAAAATTCATAATTGCCATTTTGATTGTTATTATATTAAAAAATAAAACATTAATTTCTCTCTTTCTTTTCGCGGGGAACAAACCAAACCTTTCCCCTGCATATTCCTTCATGGTTCCGGTTTTTCAATTCGAGTTCGAAACAGGAATTATCAAATTCCCTGCGATAGAATACAAACCACATCCCGTACCTTATTTCACTCATATAATTTATTTCGAACCGACCGATCATATTTTCATCATACTGCTGCAATGAAAAAGTATCGAGCATATGTTCTATATATTTTACACTGTTCACATGACGGTTCAGGTCGATATCACTGTAACGTACCGGATATGAAACCAAAGGTTCGCCTTCCACAGGCTTCAATTTCGATTGTCGATCGATAGGGCATTCTACACCGGAAACCCTGTCTGAAAAACAATCGAGAGTACTCAGATCTACCGATATGCGCGTATCGATATCGATGACCGACCAAATTGTTCTCGCATAGCCATAAATTTCTCCCCGCGGAGAACTAAACCGGAAATTACGGGCTGAGAAATGTTTATTATAACTTTCTACCCAAGTCTCGATTACATAATCTTCATTTATTTTCGGATATCGCCGCATCTCGACGGCCAAACGTGCTAAAACCCAAGTCAAACGACTCTTTATCAAAGAGCTATATCCTACCGACCATTTTTCTGCATGAAAGGTAGCCGTTTCAAGGATACGTTTCACCAAAATAGTCAGAGGCAACTCTCCCTGAGCATTTCCCTCAGCCGGTTCGACCGAGTATCTGAACATTGCAACTTTGTCATCATTTCCACACATATCCGTATATATTTAAAACCATCAAACCAATAACCGGCAACGACGATCTTCCTGTTCCTCAAGGAAAATACTCACATGTTCTACCGTAGATTTAGTAATCGCTACCCGCCCCGAACGAACGAATTGCATTACACCATATTTACTCAACTCTTCGAATAACTGCTGCGTTTCTTCGGTATGTCCCGATTTCTCGATGACCGTATAGGTTCGATTTACCTCGAGAATTCGAGCATTATGCCTGCGTACCAATTCTTCGATACTGCTGTCGTCGAGTAATTTTTCGGTCGCGACTTTATAAAGCGCCACTTCCTGATAAACAATCTCATCGTCGGTATAAAAAAAAGCTTTTAATACATCGATACGTTTTTCAATCTGTTTTACCACCTTGGAGATCATATCTTCATCGCTTATCGTGGTAATCGTAAATTTATGAATTCCTTCGATAGCCGAAGCCGAAACCGAAAGCGATTCTATATTTAAGCGACGACGGGTAAAAATAATCGATATCTGATTCAGTAACCCTACCTGATTCTCCGAATATACTGTTACCGTATATAAAGTCTGTTCCATTTTATCCGTATTTTTCGTTTGTGTTCAACATGATATTCGTAACACATGTTCCTGCTGGCGTCATCGGGAAAACCATTCCCTTTTCTTCTACCGAAACATTAAGCAAATAAGGACCTTTATATTCCAGCATTGAACGAATGGCGCCATCGAGTTGCGAACGATCGGTAACCTCCTGCCCTTTTATTCCGTATGCTGCGGCCAATGCCACAAAATCGGGATTGAGCATAGGCGTTTCCGAATAACGCTCGTCAAAGAATAATTGTTGCCACTGCCGTACCATTCCAAGGAAATTATTATTCAGAATAATAATCTTTACATCTATATTATACTGCATAATAGTACCCAATTCTTCAATTGTCATCTGTATTCCCCCGTCACCGGAGAAAAGACAAACCGTACGATCCGGAGCCCCGATCTTCGCCCCGATAGCTGCAGGAAGACCGAATCCCATTGTTCCTAAACCGCCTGATGTCACAACACTTCGAGTACGTGAATATTTAAAATAACGAGCTCCCAACATCTGGTTCTGACCCACATCGGTTACCAATACGGCTTCATTGCCGGTCGCCTTGGACACTTTACGTACAACCTCACCCATGGCAAGAGGACCTTCTGTCGGAAAAGCTTCCTTGCTGATAACTTTATCAAATTCTACCTTCTCACATTTTTCGAAACTCCGCACCCACTCGAGATGTTCGTTTTTCCTAATTTTCTCCGTTACAGCCGCCAAAGTTTCTTTAGCATTTCCCAAAACAGCTACGTCGGCCTTTACATTTTTATCGAATTCAGAAGGATCGATATCGAAATGTATTACTTTCGCTTGCTTGGCATAAGTATTCAGGTCACCTGTCACCCGATCGTCGAAACGCATACCAATCGCAATAAGAACATCACACTCATTGGTCTTAATATTCGGCCCTACATTCCCATGCATACCGAGCATTCCTTTATTCAAGGGATGAGAAGTCGCTATAGCCGAAAGCCCCAATAAGGTAGAACCCACAGGGATACCTGCTTTTTCAATGAAAGCAAGAAGTTCCTTTTCGGCATTTCCTAAAATAACTCCCTGACCAACAAGAGCAAAAGGTCTTTTAGCCTCATCGATAAGAGCCGCCGCACGATTTATTTCCTCTTCATTTAATTTCGGGAAAGGAGTATAGCTGCGAATAAAATTACACGGTTCGTAACTGAAATCGATCATTCCCACCTGTGCATCTTTTGCCAAGTCGAGAACGACCGGCCCTGGCCTTCCGGTACGGGCAATATAAAAAGCCCGGGCAACTGCCCATGCTATATCTTCGGGGTAACGTATTTGATAACTCCATTTCGTGACTGGCTGGGTAATTCCCACGACATCGGTTTCCTGAAACGCATCGGTACCCAAAAGCGAAGAAACTACCTGTCCTGTTATTACTACCAAAGGAGTACTGTCAATCATCGCATCGGTAACTCCCGTAATAATATTGGTAGCAGCCGGTCCCGAAGTAACGAGTACAACTCCCGTTTTTCCCGATACCCGGGCATAACCCTGTGCGGCATGAGTAGCCCCTTGTTCGTGACGTACCAATATATGTTTTAATTTATCTCTATAATCATACAGGCAATCAAATACCGGCATGATTGCACCACCAGGATATCCATAGATTGTATCTACCCCTTCTTCCATCAGCGAACGGATCAGTGCCTCTGAGCCATTTATTTTTTCTGTAGCCATATTTTATATTATAATACGAATAAGCGGTTTTATATGAAACCGGCCATCCTATATTTCTTTTTAATTATTATACCAGTGAAACCGGTCGTCAATACAATCATATCATACGGACTCCCCCTTTATCGGCAGAACTTACCATAGCTGCGTAAGCCCGCAATGCTTTCGACACATAACGGTCGCGTGAATGCGGTGTAAAAGCCTTATCGCCTCTCGCCTGTTCCTCTTTTCGGCGACATTCGAGTTCAATATCGCTTACCTTAACATCGATGGTCCGTTCGGGAATATTTATCTCGATAATATCTCCATCCCGCACAAGTCCGATATTTCCTCCTGCAGCAGCTTCCGGTGAAATATGTCCGATAGAAAGGCCGGATGTTCCTCCTGAAAAACGACCATCGGTAATCAAGGCGCATTCTTTTCCTAAATGTTTCGATTTTATATAAGAAGTCGGATATAACATCTCCTGCATACCCGGCCCCCCTTTAGGGCCTTCGTAAATAATTACGACCACATCCCCCGCCGAAACTTTTCCGGACAAAATTCCTTCACAGGCAGCTTCCTGAGATTCAAATACCCGGGCTTTACCTGAAAAATGGAAGATACTATCGTCTACACCTGCCGTTTTTACGACACAACCGTCCTGTGCGATATTCCCGCGCAGAACAGCCAATCCTCCGTCTTTTACATAAGCGTGTTCGAAATTACGAATACAACCCGATACCCGGTCTGTGTCCAATTCAGAATAAGTATTGTTCTGCGATGCCATTTTCAAATTAAACCGGTTAGCCGGAGCACTCCTCCAAAGTTCCTCAGCCTCTTTAGAATATTTTTTCCCGTCGATTGCATAGCGGTCGATCGCCTCTGCTAAAGTCATGCCGTCGACTCTCGATACCGACGTATCCAATAATCCTTGTTTCGCAAGTATACTCATAATCGAAAGAATACCTCCGGCTCGGTTAACATCCTGTATGTGATAATGAGAATTAGGAGCCACTTTACACAAAACCGGCGATTTACGAGACAACTTGTCAATGTCGTCCATCGAAAAATCAACGCCAGCCTCATGTGCTATTGCCAATAAATGAAGAACAGTATTTGTAGATCCTCCCATCGCGATATCAAGTGTCATTGCATTAAGAAAAGCGCTACGAGTCGCAATACTACGGGGTAATACCGATTCGTCTCCATCGCGATAGTATTTATAAGCGTTTTCGACTATAGTTCTCGCCGCCTTTACAAATAATTGCTCACGATTATAATGAGTCGCCACAATTGTACCGTTACCGGGCAAGGCCATTCCTATCGCTTCATTCAAACTATTCATCGAATTGGCGGTAAACATCCCGGAACAAGAACCGCAGGTAGGACAGGCCGAACGCTCTACTATCTGTACCTGCTCATCTCTTACCGACTCATCGGCCGACTCGATCATCGCATCGATAAGATCGAGCGCCCGGCCTCCGGCATGGCCGGCTTCCATAGGCCCTCCCGAAACAAAAATAGCCGGTATATTCAACCTCATTGCAGCCATAAGCATTCCGGGAGTAATTTTATCACAGTTACTAATGCACACCATTGCATCGGCTTTATGGGCATTTACCATATATTCCACACTATCTGCAATAAGATCTCTTGAAGGTAGCGAATACAGCATGCCGTCATGTCCCATAGCAATACCGTCGTCGATAGCTATTGTATTAAATTCAGCTGCAAAACACCCCATCTTTTCTATTTCTGCCTTTACTTTTTGGCCGATCTCATGTAAATGTACATGTCCGGGAACAAATTGAGTAAAAGAATTGACAATAGCGATAACGGGTTTGCCCATTTGTTCTTCGGTCATTCCGTTAGCCCGCCATAAGGCTCTTGCCCCGGCCATCCTTCGTCCTTGAGTGCTAAGATCGCTTCGTAACTGATGTTTCATATCATTTTATCCTTCATATAATAAAAAAGCCTCTCTTTTCAGAAAGGCCTTATCACTTTATTACTTTTATGTTCTACATAAAGCAACTACATACCTTTCTCATCTCCCTCTATGCACGACGACACCGAGTAGAATCGAACCGATAAGGTTAATGAGATGTAATGTAGTAAGACTAATCATCATTCTTTTGGTTAGAATCACAATGCAAATGTATAGGGTTTCGTTCTATTATGCAAATAATCCAAGGAAAAAATTCGGGTTTTAATAAAAAAGTATCAGTTTGTCATTGTTTTTAATATCAATTTATAAAAAATAAAAGCAAAAAAAATCGAATATATCACACACTACAAAACGTTAGACTCCCGCAATAAATTTCAGAAAGAATTATCTAAAAAGAAATCTTTCCGGGGGATTATAAAAAATGAAAAAAGACATTTTGTTTTTCGGGTAACAGTTTGTATATAAACCATTATTTAAGTACGTTTGCACGTTAGGAAGATTAATAGCCTTTCTACGGCAATCGTTTACCCTATATGAATTCAAAGAGGATAACATACTTTTCTATTTTTCTCATTTTAATCTATCTGGTCTCTTCATGCAGTACAACGCGGCATGTAGGTCAAGGAGAATATCTTCTCAATAACGTAAGCATTACGACCGATAACAAAAACATAAAACCTTCTGAACTGAAACCGTACATCAGGCAGGAACCCAATCACAAAACATTCGGCATATTCGGGCTACCTCTCTTCTTTTATAATCTATCGGGAAAAGATACTACGCGATGGATAAACCGGCTCATGAGAAAAATGGGAACACCTCCTGTAATTTATGACAGCATCCTTACGATAAGATCGCAAAAGGAAATAAAAAAGGCGCTGAGCAACCGGGGATACGAAAATGCGGTAGTAACGGTTGATACCGTGTCGAAAAAGAAAAAAATGAAAGTAAAATATATCGTAACTGCCAATAAACCATATTATATCGACGAGATCAGTTATAATATTCCCGACCAAAACATACGGGATATAGTTATGGCCGACACCTCCTCTTTTTTACTGAAAAAAGGAATTCTTTTCGACCGTAATGTTCTTGAAAAAGAACGACAACGTATCTCATCATTACTTCGTAACAACGGTTATTACGCATTTAATAAAGAATATATTACTTATACTGCCGATACATCTTTACGGAATAACGGAGTAGAGCTCGAATTAAATCTTCGTCCGATTCCGAAAACCGCACCAGACAATAAGATAGAGTACAAAGACCATGAAATATATCTTATCAATAACGTATATTTCGTGACCAATTATAACCCGATGATACTCGATGAAAACAAACGGTACGACGTTAAAGATACTGTCGAATACAAGGGTTATTATATTTTATACGGAGAAAAACATTACCTTAAAAAAGAAACTCTCATAAATAACTGTTATATCGAACCCGGACAACTGTTCAATAACAGAGATGTTGACCGCACCTACTCGGCTTTCGGGCGACTAAAAATACTGAAATATGTCAATATCCGTTTTACTCCGGTAAAAATAGGAAATACCGAAATGCTCGATTGCTATATTCTGCTTACCGAAGGGAAAGGTCAAACGATATCGGTAGATGTGGAAGGCACCAACTCGGCCGGCGACCTCGGATTTGCACTGGGACTTACTTATCAACATCGGAACATCTTTAACGGATCTCAAACTTTTACGGCTAAATTCCGGAGTGCATACGAAAGCTTATCGGGAGATCTTAGCGGTATCATTAACGATAATTATACCGAGCTCGGAGGAGAAGTAGGCGTAGCAATTCCTGAATTTTTATTTCCATTTATCAAAAGCCAAACCCGTAAAAAACTACGTGCTACAACCGAATTCACAGCCAACATCAATTATCAAAGAAGGCCAGAATATACCCGTGTGATTGCAGGTGGAGGTTGGAATTACAAGTGGTATACCCATCGCAATATTTACCGGCATCATCTCGATCTGGTAGATATCAGTTATGTCTATCTGCCAAAAGCTACTAACGATTTTCTCAATAATATACCGGCCGATAACCCGCTGTTACGATACAGTTACGATAATCACTTTATTATGCGGTCTTCCTATGTATTTTACCGTTCTAATCTCAACCCTACCGTAAAAAGCCTGCACAATATTTATACGCTTCGTATGGCAGGTGAAATTGCCGGTAATCTTTTATACGGTATTTCGAAAATGACTCACATGAAACGAAATAACGGAGAATACAAAATCGGAGGAATCAGGTATGCTCAATATGCCAAAGTAGATGCCGATTATGCCTATACTTTCGTATTCGACGAACGGAATTCATTTGCACTGCATGCGGGTGCGGGAGTAGAAATCCCGTATGGAAATTCCGAAGTTCTACCTTTCGAAAAACGATATTTTTCAGGGGGGGCAAACAGTGTCAGGGGATGGTCGGTAAGAACCCTCGGACCGGGTAGTTTCCGCGGAGGAAACCAGGTTATGAATTTCATGAATCAATGTGGCGATATCCGGCTCGACCTGAATGCCGAATATCGGAGTAAACTTATTTGGAAACTCGAAATGGCGGCTTTTATAGATGCAGGTAATATCTGGACGATAAAAGATTATCCGTCCCAACCGGGCGGTCAATTCAGATTCGATTCATTTTATAAGGAAATCGCTTTAGCTTACGGTTTGGGAATCCGTTTCGACTTCAATTATTTCGTATTACGCTTTGATTTAGGTATGAAGGCTTATAATCCGGGGCGCGAATTCTCTAAACGTTGGGTCGTAATAAAACCGAAGTTTACAAGAGATGCGACCTTAAATTTTGCAGTAGGATATCCCTTCTAAATTAAATTCGCAATATATCATATAGGTTATGTAAAAGGATAACTTTATATCTACCTTCAGCATAAACTGATATTGTAAAAATTACCTTCATTATTCTATTACATTTATTAAAAGCTATTTTCCCGAAACAGGTACGACAAGACCCTCCTGAGCCAATATCGTATTTGGGAAAACAGATATAGCCTCTTCTAAAAATATAGTGTTATCGAGATAACGAGCAGAATAATGCCCCAAAATTAAACGCCCTACATTTGCCTTACGAGCGATTTCGGCAGCTTGGATAGCGGTAGAGTGAAAAGTCTCTTTCGCTCTCAAAAGATTATCATTAGCAAAGGTAGATTCATGATACAATACATCTACACCTTCGATTAAAGGAATAATTTTCTCTGTATAAATCGTATCGGAACAGTAAGCATATCGATATGATTTGTCTGCCTCACGGGTAAGTATGTTATTCGGGATTATTTTACCCTCGGGTGTCGTATAATCAGCGCCATCTCTAATCTGTGCCCTATCTTTTAAAGGTATTTTATAAAATTCCACTATATCCCTGATGAGATGACGGCTTTTCGGTTTTTCTTCAAACAGAAAACCGCATGTCGGTATACGATGTCTTAGCGGTATAGTGCGCACTCGCATCGATCGGTCTTCATAAATAATTTCAGAAACAGAGGGAGTCAGCGAATTAAAACGGAGCTGAAAAGGCATGTCCCGTGAACAATAAGAAAGTATAGGTCCGAATATTTTTTCGATATCAGGATGCGCATGTACAACCAACTCTCCTGTTCGCCCCAGCAATGCCAAAGTAGAAATTATACCCGGCAATCCGAAACAATGATCACCATGTAAATGAGAAATAAAAATATGATTCAATCTGCTGAATTTCAGTTTTTGACGACGGAATTGCAGTTGAGCCCCCTCTCCGCAATCGACCATAAACATTTTCTCCCGTAAAGCAACAACCTGAGAAGTCGGATAATGCTTTACAGTAGGCAATGCAGAACCGCATCCTAAAATATTAATCTCAAAATCACTCATATTACACTATTCTGTTAAAGAGAAAAATATAGACTCCCTTTATAAACAAATATACTTCTAAAAACCGAAAAAAGAAAACTCGCAGAAAGAAAAGAACCGATATTCGATTCTCTAAAATAAAAAACAGGAATGCAAGATTTTGCATTCCTGTTTACTACATTATAGAAAATTACTTATTTCTTTTCAGAATCCAGTTTTTCTTTCAAAGCAGCCAACTCTTCGATATCACCCAATGTAGTTTTTTCTACATTGTTGTTGATAACAGGAGTTTCTTCGGATTTAGCCGATTTCTTAGCAGCTTTTTTAGCAGCAGCTTCTTTCTTAGCTTCGGCTTTCGCTTCATCTTCGAAAATACGGCTATGAGAAAGAATGATACGTTTTGCATCTTTGTTAAATTCGATTACCTTAAACGGCAATTTTTCTTCAACCTGAGCTTGAGTACCATCTTCTTTTACCAAGTGTTTAGGAGTTGCAAATCCTTCTACACCATAAGGCAATGCTATTACAGCACCTTTATCGAGCATTTCGACAATAGTACCTTCATGTATAGAATCTACAGTAAACACGGTTTCGAATACATCCCAGGGATTTTCTTCGAGTTGTTTGTGACCGAGGCTCAAACGACGGTTTTCCTTATCGATTTCGAGCACCTGTACTTCGATCTCTGCACCGATTTGAGTAAATTCAGAAGGATGTTTGATCTTCTTCGTCCAAGAAAGGTCTGAAATATGAATCAAACCGTCAACTCCTTCCTCTATTTCAACAAATACTCCGAAGTTCGTAAAGTTACGTACTTTTGCCATGTGGCGAGAACCTACGGCATATTTAGTTTCTATATTTTCCCAAGGATCGGCTTTCAATTGTTTGATACCCAAAGACATCTTACGTTCTTCACGATCGAGGGTAAGGATAACAGCTTCTACTTCATCGCCTACTTTCATGAAATCCTGTGCACTGCGCAGATGCTGAGACCATGACATTTCAGAAACATGGATAAGACCTTCCACGCCCGGAGCAATTTCGATAAACGCACCATAATCGGCCATAACGACAACTTTACCTTTCACTTTGTCACCCACTTTCAGGTCGGCACTCAAAGCATCCCACGGATGAGGCATTAATTGTTTCAGCCCCAAAGCGATACGTTTCTTTTCATCATCGAAGTCAAGGATAACCACATTGAGCTTCTGATCGAGAGAAACCACCTCTTCGGGATGACTTACACGGCCCCACGAAAGATCGGTAATATGGATAAGACCATCTACGCCGCCGAGGTCGATAAATACACCGTAAGAAGTGATATTTTTAACGGTACCTTCCAATACCTGTCCTTTTTCGAGCTTAGCGATAATATCTTTTTTCTGTTGTTCGAGTTCAGCTTCGATAAGAGCCTTATGCGAAACCACCACATTTTTGAATTCCTGGTTGATTTTAACAACTTTGAATTCCATAGTCTTGCCTACAAATACATCGTAGTCACGAATAGGTTTAACATCGATCTGCGAACCGGGTAAGAATGCTTCGATGCCAAATACATCCACAATCATACCGCCTTTGGTACGGCATTTGATAAAACCTTTAATAATTTCGTCATTTTCAAGAGCCGAATTAACACGATCCCAAGAACGGGTTGCACGGGCTTTCTTGTGAGAAAGAACTAATTGTCCTTTTTTGTCTTCCTGACTTTCGATATATACTTCAACAGTATCTCCTACTTTCAGATCAGGATTGTAACGGAACTCGTTCATCGAGATAACTCCGTCCGATTTGTAACCGATATTAACAACAACTTCACGTTTGTTGAGAGAAATCACAGTACCTTCGATTACTTCTTTGTCTTTTACTGTGCTCAGAGACTGGTCATATGTGTTTACCAGTTCTTCACGGCTTTTTTCACCGTAAACATCGCCTTTTTCATAGGCATCCCAGTCGAAATTTTCAACGGGAGAATTTTTAAGTTCTTGATCCATTTAATTAATTAGTTGATTACTTTAATAAGTTAGACATTATATGGTCTGTTAAAATCGGGGCAAAGGTAACTATTTTTTTGTATATACCAATATTAATTATCTCTTTTTTACGATATAACAGTCTCTATCGAAAATATCGAGAACAAGAGCAGACCCTTTATTTAAGGACGAAGCTCTTTCGTTAGTTTCGCTCATACTACCTGTTACCGAAGTAAATTTCCATACATTTTACGGAAATAGATCAAAAAACAAAGTAAAAAGCCCAAATATAAAAGAATTTATCTATCTAAGACAAGTAATTTTAACGTTTAATATATCGATATCAATTATAATATAATCAAAAATCTATTCATGAAATCAAAATATTTATTTTTCTCCTGTTTCATATCCATTTTGCCGTTTTTGCAATCTACGGCAAAAAAAACGAATGAAAACCCTAATAATCTGAATGACCTGCGCAAAGAATTTTCCACCCCCGGAAAACAGTATGGTACAATACCTTTCTTCGTATGGAATGAAAAAATGACCCCTCCGCTAATCGACCGCATGATGCAGTCATACAAAGAAAACGGATTCGGAGGTGTCTTTATTCATCCAAGAGTCGGGTTACAAACCGAATACCTATCGCAAGAATGGTACGACCTCGTTAAATATACGGTAAATAAAGGAAAAGAATTAGGTCTCGACGTCTGGTTATATGATGAAAACTCGTACCCCAGCGGTTTTGCAGGGGGATATGTTCCCGACCTCATGCCACAGTCGTATAACGAAGGAATCGGGCTAAACATGCAACAATCAGATAAAATACCTCCAGCTACCGACGATATTTTTCTTTGCTTGAAAAAAGAGAATGATAAATTCGATAACATCACGAGATCACTCGATAATTATAAAAATAAACCGGGTGATTACTATATTTTCAAAAAGATTTACAATCCACGGGCTGGCATATATGGCGGGTTTTGTTATACCGATCTTTTGAAAAAAGGAGTTACCGAAAAATTTCTGGAAATCACCATGTCCGGATATGAAAAATCAATAGGAAACGAGTTTGCAAAAACTGTACCCGGTATTTTCTCTGATGAACCCCAAATCGCTGTCGATGGAGGAATCCGATGGACAAGCGATCTGTTCGATACATTCCGCAAAGAGCACGGTTACAACCTCGAAGAATATCTGCCTGCGCTTTGGGATGAATGGGGTGATTGGAAAAAAATAAGACATAATTATTATCAGACTCTCCTGCATATGTTTATCGAAAGATGGTCGAAACCTTATAGTAATTACGCTCAGGAAAAAGGGCTCAACTGGACCGGTCATTATTGGGAACATGATTGGCCCGACTTGTACAACGGCTGTGATAATATGGCCATGTACGCCTGGCATCAAATACCGGCCATCGACTTATTATTCAATGAATTCAATGATGTAAGTTCTAATGCTCAGTTCGGAAACATAAGGGCTGTAAAAGAATTATCGAGTATTGCAAATCAACTCGATAAAAAAAGAACATTGAGTGAAACTTATGGAGGCGGAGGCTGGGAAGAGACTCTGAAAGACTTCAAGCGATTAGGCGATTGGGAATACGTTCTGGGAGTAAACATGATGAATCAACACCTCTCTCATCCTACACTCTCGGGTAGCCGTAAAATCGACTATCCTCCCGTTTTTAACGACGCGTCTCCCTGGTGGCCCTATTATAAGCCTTTAAACGAATATTTTTCTCGTCTTTCTTTAGCCTTATCTTCAGGGGAACAAGTCAATGATATACTCGTACTCGAACCGACGACTTCGGTATGGCTTTATGCCAGTAAAAGAAAGGCGAATCAGCATCAATTAACAATCGGTCAAAAATTCCAGGAATTCGTTACTGAACTCGAAAAACATCAAGTAGAATATGATCTCGGTTGTGAAAATATAATTAAAGATCAGGGTGAAGTAAATAAAAAAGGATTTAAAATCGGATCCCGAATTTATAACACGATCGTAATTCCGCCACTCACCGAAAATATAGATACTAAAACCGCTTATCTGTTACAGAAATATATAGAAAATGGCGGTAAAATAATCGCTTATGCCATTCCCGAACGAATAGATGGCAACTATGCCCCCGAACTAAAAAAAATATTCGATGCTCCCTCGGTTAAAATCCTGAAGGCGCTTACCGATAACGATATAAAAAAACATTTCGGATCGACCGAAATTTCGTTCAACGATCTGTCCTCAGAAAATATTTATCACCATCGTCGAATAACACAAGACGGACAAATACTCTTTATCGTAAACAGCTCCGTAAATTCAAACGGAACGGGATCGGTTTCTGTAAAAGGAAAAGACATCGCTCAACTCGACTTATATGATGGAACTGTAAAAGAATATAATTTTTACAGTGACAAGAATAAAATTCGATTTACCTTTGATTTACCTCCTGCCGGCAGTCTTTTATTATACGTTTCGGACAAAAAAATAAAAAATAAGCAACAAGTCAAAAAAATCGTAACCGACAAACTTATAAAGACAGATACCCATATGGTAGTCAAACGCTCGGATCCAAATGTACTGGCTATTGATTATTGCGATCTCAAATTGAATGGAGAAGAATTCAAGGACCTTTATACGGCAGATGCCGATCGGATGATATTCAAAACGATGGGATTCAACGATAATCCGTGGATGAATAGTGTACAATACAAACAAAATATACTTCGGAAAAACGTATCTGATCTATCCGGATACGAAGCCACTTATCACTTCTTCGTTAACGATGAAATCGACACCAGAAATTTATTTGCTGTTATAGAAAGGCCGGAACTGGTAAAAGTTTCGATTAACGGACACAATATAAAACCCGAACCGGATAAATGGTGGCTCGACCGGTATTTCGGAGTATATCCGATCGGGAAATATACAAATAATGGAAAAAACTCGATAAGCGTATCGATAGATAAAATGGATGTTCGGGCCGAACTCGATAAAATATACATAATAGGAGACTTTTCGGTAAACCCCATTGAAAAAGGTTGGGAAATAATGCGGCCCGAAAAACTCATAGCTGGAAACTGGACTAAACAAGGACTTCCTTTTTATAATTCCGCTGTTACATATTCCCGGAAATATAACATCCAGGATGCTGAAAAAAATTATGCCGTCTCACTCGATAATTTCAGAGGAACCGTAGCTGAGATAATCGTTAACGGATCGAGCGCAGGCACACTTATCAGCGACCCCTGGAAACTGGATATTTCTTCGCAAATAAAACCGGGAGAAAACATAATAACGGTAAAAGTAATAAGCAGTCTTCGAAACTTGCTGGGGCCGCACCATATCGGAACGTCAAGGGGTAGTGTAAGGCCCTGGTTCTGGAGAAAATCCAAACCATATCCTTCAGGTAACGAATATGACCTGCTGGAGTACGGCATAGATGGGTTCGATATTTGGTGTAATTAAAAAACGGTTCCTATTAAGGAACCGTTTTTAACAGATTATAGTAACAGTGTTCGTTACAGTTTCAGTTCATCTCTTCATAACAGGAACAGGATCGGGAGTTGCCGGATGGTCAGGATCATAAACCGCAACACCGACAAATGAATCGGCACAACCGTAATACAAATACCATTTCTTCTTATAATACACCAAACCTTCAACAAAAACGGTTCCGTCTTTATACTGCCCGCTTTGTTCAAACGACTCCATCGGTCTAAAGAAAGCTTCATCGAGTCTATCGACAAGTCTCTCAGGATTATTTTTATCGAACAAAGCTTGCCCGGCAGCATATACTCCCGAGGGATATTTTTTATCACCTTTATCGCCAGGATGGTTTTTACCATTATATAACAAAACAATGCCTTTATCAGTCATTACAGCAGGAGGGCCGCATTCGCTCAACATACTGTCGAAATAGCCTTCTCGAGGGCTCATCAATTTTTTTAAATTCCCCTTCTCATCGAGTACAGGAATCCAATTTACCAAATCTTCGGATGTAGCTCCATAGACATTATCTTCGCCCCAATACATAAAATATTTTCCATTTATTTGAGTAATTACTTGTTTGCCGTTTTTCACTTTTGTCACGATAGAACCCGATTTGCAACCCAAATCTTTAAAGCGCCCCTCGTAAGCTTTAGCAAACGCAGGACCGTATTTTTCCCAAGTAAGTAAATCTCGGGAAGTTGCGACTGCCAAACGGGGAACTTTCTGATTCCAAGAAGTGTACATCATCACATATAATCCGTCATCTGTTACTGCAACTCTTGGATCTTCACATCCCCCGGGCCACTCGTATTCTTTCGCAGCATCTTCTCCGGGATACATTACAGGGGTATCACGACGTTTCATTATTACGCCGTCTTTACTTTCGCCCAACCCGATTCGCGATGTCCGTCTTCCAAGTCCGGGATGGGAATTGTCCTCTGCTCGGTACAATACACATATTTTCCCGTCTTTAACAACCGCAGCAGGATTAAAAGTATCGCTTTCTTCCCAGGCAACAGGCGATTTCCGCATAGGGCAATCGAATTTACTATTTTCTTTAGGAACAATTACCGGATTCTTTCCCTCTACCCTTACAAAACCACCTAAAGCCCATGAAGGAAGAGTAGGTTCGGCTGCCACAGCCGGCAGCATACATACCAGTAAAAAAGCCAATAAAAACAATACTATTTTATTCTTCATTTTTAAATTATTAGATAAAGATTTAACAAATAAGCATAATTGAACAATCTCAATACCTATCACCAAAGATACGATATTAACTTTAAAGGGCAGGTAAATTATAAAAGAAATGTGTGGTTTGAAATTCTAAACAATATTTGACTACCAACTCAGAAAGTCTTAAAATGACATATTTTAAAGAATGCCAAACCGAATGATTTAATTTCCTAATTTTGCATACAGAACTCAAAAGCAAACAAAATGAAACCTCAAGAAATCATTAATAAATGTCGCTTTTTATTAGAAGAATACAAAAATGAATGGGAAAACCGTTATGTGTTTATAGCAAAGTGTCTGCATCCAAGAATAAAGACTGGCGATACGATTTACGTTTTTTCGGACAAAATATCGGGGAGATAATCGTCAAAGAAGACAAGCAAAATCATCAAGATCGAATTTTTCTTAATGTTACAGAAGATAAGGCTAAATCAAACAAAAAATATTTCGACATAAATGTTTTCAATGGTAAGATAGACCGGAATAGTAATTTAGCTCAACAATTCAGGATAAAATTTAAACAATATTTCGACAAATGTTCAGAAATTAAAACCAAAAGCCCCGAACATCGAATAGAAAGTTTTATACTAAACGAATTTGCTAAAACGTTACGAAAACAAAACAAACAATTATGTAACATTCAGCCTATAAAATTATTCGACGCATTCTTTCAGATGCCTACTCCTCTAAAAGCGAGTAACCATGATCCCGAATACGCAAACCACGCCGGAGGCGGAATAGATATTTTGGCAGAGTAATACATAAGAATGGTGAAAAAAGACTTTGTGTCATAGAAATTAAAGACGAAAACATTAAAAATGAACCTCAAAGCGACGCTATGTTGCAAGCAATTTCCTATGCGACTTTTATCTTTTGTCTTTTGCAAAGCAAAAGCGGAAATGAATGGTGGAACATATTTAAAAACCCTCAAAATCCGAAATCTACCGATAAACAATTACCGGAACATTTATATATCGATGTCGTGACGTTAATGCCTAAAACTAAAGTGCAGGAAAAAGAAATTCTCGGGCCGATCGAAATAAATGAATTACATACGACGTTTGAATGTCATTCTCTATATTATGATGAAGAAAAACTTAAAAGATCGCTTTTAGAAACACGAAAAAATCCCGAGTTCATTTTCTCCGGGACCTACCCTGAAATTTTAAAACCATGAATATAACGATTCATAGAGGCACAAATTTTTATTGCAGGAAATCATGACGATTGCTTGTATAAAGCTTCAGTCGAAAGACTTCCCACCAATTGCCACTACTTATGCCACTCAGACATAACAATTGAAAATGTAACATTCTACGGCCTTCCGATGTTTATGATCGAGAAATCGAAGGGAAATACGAGATGTACATAAATCAAATACCAAACAACATAGATATACTAATTACCTACCAACCTCCAAAAAATATCCTCGACTATTCTCAAAAAATTCACTATGGTAGCATTATGCTATTAAAACGAATAGAACAAATAAGACCTAAATTTCATTTAGGTCGGACATATACATGATAATTATGGGACTCAAAAACAAGGTGAAACGATTTTTATGAATACTGCTTTAATGAATGAAAATTATAAGATCGTCAATGCTCCCCGAAAATTCATAATTAAAAGTTCATCAAAAAAACACATAAATTACCTATAAATCAACCACTTATCAAGATATCATCTTCACAACAGTATAAACTATCTGTATTCAGGAATAAATAAAATTTTAAATATATTATAATTTGATGTTTTCAAAATATTTTTTAATTTTGTTAGTATATTTTTGGGATATTATACCTTAAATCATACAAACCATGAAACGTTTCACACTCATCCTTGCGAGTTTATTTTATATTATGGTTATATCAGCGCAAACTCAAGCTGATAAATATATATCGGAAGGAATCAAATTACATGACCAAGGAAAATACAGGGAAGCGATCGGTATGTATCAAAAAGCTTTGGTTGAAGACCCATCCTCTTCAAGTGCTTTATATGAGATAGCGGTTTCGAAAATAGGACTGAAACAATATGATGAATCTATAAATTACTGTAAAAAAGTAATAAAGCTAAACGACAGATGTGTAGATCAAGCTTATGCTCTCATCGGAAACTGTTATAGCGCGATGGGAAATGAGAAGAAAGCGATTAAAATCTATAAAAAAGGGATTAAAAAATGCGGAAAAAGTATTTCGCTATGCTATAATCTGGCATGTTCTTATTATAATCTGAACGATAATGAAAATACTTTGAAAATGCTTATGCAATCTATCGAGATTAATTATCGGTACATTCCCTCTCATTACCTATTAGGATGCCTGATGGCACGCATGGAAAAGAAAACTCAAAGTATTTTATGTTTTCACTATTACCTTCTTAACGATCCGAATTCTCGTCGTGCACAAATAGCTTATACATTATTGAAACGACAATTTGTAATTCCTACCGAGAAGGATAAGAAAACAGGAGAGGTCTCGCTCTCACTAAGCCAAAAATCATTAACGGAAAATTCAGAATTCGCGACAGCCGATATGATGATCAATTTATATGCGATATCAAAATATGAAGAAAAAAATGAAAATAAGACCGACAGCGAACTTTTCATAGAAAATACCGAAAATTATTTTAAACTTTTGGGAGAATTACGTTCCGAAGATAACAAAAACCTTTGGTGGAATTTCTATATACCTATTTTTTATAAAATAGCCTGCTCTCCTTTTATAGATGTATATTGTAAATATATCAGTATTTCTTCGGACGAAGAAGCACTTAAATGGTTGAATGAACATCCTGAAAAACTCAACTCGTTCTCCAATTGGTTCAACACGGAACATGCAGACAATGACTAATGAGTTTTTGATTCTCATTCTTTCTCTGAAAATGAAGGCTTATTGTCTTTTTTCTCTGCAATTTCCACAAAATATACTCCTGCGCAAATCATTAGTATTGCCGACATTTGAGCCCAACTGAAGCGATCCTGCCCGATCGCTAACGAAGCTATCGTAGCCACAATCAAAATGAGATATCCATAAATAGCGACAACAGTCGTACTCAGATATTTTAACCCCACCGGGATAAGAAGATAACTAATAACCGTAGGAAAAATAAGGACGAACAGCAATACTAAAAATGGGAACCAATGTAACGGAAACGAGAGCACAGGGGCATTAAAACCGGTAAATAACGTAACGATAATACTCGAAAAAGCGGCTCCTGTAAAAGTATATTTTAATAAAGTATACATACCGACCGATTTCAGTAACCTGTTGCTCAAAACAAGATAAACGGCATAAATCACCGAACTCGTAAGACATAACATATTTCCTGTTAAGGCATCAGATGCCAAATCGTCGCTTTTTTGAGTTGAAATACATAAAAGAGCACCTCCCAGCCCGATCAAAATACCGACGACTTTCATTACCGTTATTTTTTCTCTAAAAAATAATACAGCGATAATAAACACCCATATCGGTTGTAATGTCGTAAAAATAGAACTGGATACCGGTGTCGTTTTACTCAACCCTACCAAATAAAAAAACATAAAGCCATAAATACCTGTTGCCCCCAATAAAAAAAGTAACCCCTTTTCCTTTAGAGTAGATTTCTCAGGCTTGGTAAAACAGGCGATAATCCAAAAAGCAACAGCAGCAAATGTGCAACGTATTGCAACACCTGATAAAGGAGACATCCACAAAGGTAAAAGGTATTTTAATGCGTTCATATTCAACCCACTGAAAGTTTTCGATATAATCATATCGACATTAGCTTCTGTCTTTTTATTTTTCACTCGTATTTTTTATTTTATAGTAATACTATTATTGTAACTGATCGTCATAGATAAAAGAATTTCTTTTTAAATAAGCGAATACAGCTACGATCAATGAAATAACCAAATTAAAAACAAAGGCAAATTGTTGCGTATGTACATGCAACATACTTTTAAACATATCGATAATAAACGGGCATGCAAGTATCGCCAGATAATTCATCGTCATAACAAAAGCAAGGGCAAGAGTCACTTTCCTCTCCACGGCAATACGGGTCGTTTTGGCATACACGACAGGCTGTATTACTCCATAACCAAGCCCAGTGAGTATACATCCCAGCCCAATCGTCCACTCGGCGTGTGAAATCCAAATCAATAATAATCCCAAAGCGATCGAAACAAGGCTACCGAAAAGAGTCAGACTTTTTAAACGATCGAGTATATTATTCAATATTAATCCAGGAGCCATAATGGCAAGAAAAAAGAGAGATATCATAATTCCCGAATTTCCACTGGTAAAATGGTATTCTTCCATTAAGAATGGAAGATTGAAGCTTACAATAATGACCAAATAAGTCGCCAAACCGTAAAATAACATCAGTTGTATCAGATATTTCACCTGTATTCCCTTTTTCCCATAAGACGTATTATAAGCAGGTTCTACATTATCTCCTACATCGGCATCTTTGGGCTTAGGCAAATCATCTATATTCAAATAAAACGATAGTATAATAGAAATTATAGGTAAAAGATACACTAAAAAAGGAAGATGCCAATTTACCTCGGCAAGATAACCTGTTGCAGTTGTAGCGAGTACGAGAGTGATATTGGTTATTGCCGAACTGTAACCAAACTGTTTTACCCGGTATTTCCCGATAAAATATCTCGATATCAAACCGGTAGATAACGGAACGATAAGGCCTGACCCTACTCCCAGCAATGCACTGACAGCTACCAACTGCCACATTTTTACAGATAGCAAATAAAGAATACCGCTAACTGTAAAAATCGCTAATCCGATTTGCAATAAACGAATGTTATTTACTTTTTCGGTAAGTTTTCCCGATAGTAAGATAAAAGGGATAATCATCAGCGAAGGTAAAGAAGAGAGCAATTGTATACTCAATTCGGAAGAATGAGGAAAAATTACCGACAATTGGCCGAGAATAGGAGACACAGCTAATCCCGGCAATGCATTTAAGGCCGATATCGACCATATTCCTGCCAATGTTATAAGCGGGATCGTTCCGCGGCCCGTGTTTATTTTCATATCGTTACGTCAACTAATAAATAATAAAACGATTTTGGTATTTAAACCGGAACACATTTAACTGTCCGATTCGTAATAAAAACAATATCTTGTCCTAAAAGTTTATTTCCCAATTATTCCGAAAATGGGTCATTCCTTTAATATAAATTCAAATTTCTAATAAAAAACAAATAGTGTGTGAATAGTAAAAATCAGTAAACATTCGAAAGAATCCAATGTTTTATATAATACGAATAAAAAGAATATCGACGAATATAATCAACCGTTTTTTAATAAAAAAAATAGCAAAATGAAAGATTTAAATTTTAGAAAAGGAGATGCGAAAACCGATGTTTTCGGTTCTGATGAAATGTTACAACCAGCGCCCGTCGACAAAATTCCCGACGGTCCTACCACACCGCAGATCGCATATCAAATGGTAAAAGACGAAACTTTCGCCCAAACTCAGCCACGCCTCAACCTGGCTACATTCGTAACTACCTACATGGATGATTATGCCACTAAATTAATGAACGAAGCGATCAATATCAACTATATCGATGAAACGGAATATCCACGTATTGCTGTAATGAATGGTAAATGTATCAACATCGTCGCCAATTTATGGAATACACCCGAACAGGAAAAATGGAAAAGCGGTGCTTTGGCCATCGGTTCGTCAGAAGCATGTATGTTGGGAGGTGTCGCCGCTTGGTTACGCTGGCGTAAAAGAAGAAAAGAAGCCGGAAAACCCTACGATAAACCCAACTTTGTCATTTCCACGGGATTTCAGGTAGTATGGGAAAAATTTGCACAATTGTGGCAAATCGAAATGCGTCAGGTTCCCTTAACCCTCGACAAAACCACGCTCGATCCTGAAGAAGCCCTTAAAATGTGCGACGAAAATACCATTTGTATCGTTCCCATTCAGGGTGTAACCTGGACCGGACTAAATGATGATGTGGAAGCACTCGACAAAGCCGTAGACGCTTATAACGCAAAAACCGGAAACGAAGTATGTATTCATGTAGATGCCGCAACCGGTGGCTTTATATTGCCATTCCTGAATCCCGAAGTTAAATGGGATTTCCGTTTGAAATGGGTATTATCTATCAGTACTTCAGGTCATAAATTCGGTCTCGTTTACCCGGGTCTCGGATGGGTAGTATGGAAAGATAAAAAATATTTACCCGACGAAATGTCTTTCAGCGTAAATTACCTGGGAGCCAATATTACTCAAGTCGGGCTGAACTTCTCGAGACCCGCCGCTCAAATACTCGGACAGTATTATCAATTTATTCGTCTCGGCTTTGAAGGATATAAAGCCATACAATATAACAGTATGGAAATTACAAAATACCTCCACGAACAAATCGGTAAAATGACTCCGTTCGTAAATTATAGCAACGAAGTTGTAAACCCGTTGTTTATATGGTATATGAAACCGGAATACGATAAAAATGCCAAATGGACATTGTACGATCTGCAGGATAAGTTGAAACAGAGTGGTTGGATGGTTCCGGCCTATACCTTACCCGAAAATATTCAGAATTACGTCGTAATGCGTATCGTCGTACGACAAGGATTCAGCCGCGATATGGCAGATATGTTACTAAACGATATCAATAACGCTATCGCCGATCTCGAAAAACTCGAATACCCCACGCCAACCCGTATTTCTATCAATAAACAGGAAGAAATAAAAGGCTCGGTATTTACTCATACCGGTTCGGGAAAAAAAGTAAAATAATTGCCAGATTGCCACGGGAGTTCTCCTTTTTTACCCAACGGAGGACTCCCGTATTTTTATAACGAATCGATCAACCATTAATTTACGATCTTATGAATAAAAAAATATCTGTTTCCCAGATACAGGAAGCTGCCCAAGAAGCTTACGAGCTCTATAAAAATAATACCGACGGTAAAAATGCAGACTATATCCCTTATTTGGCTAACATCAACAAAAATCTCTTTGGCATCAGTATCTGCCTGCTTAACGGAAAAATGATACAATTCGGAGATTACGACTACAAATTCGGGATAGAGTCGGTATCGAAAGTGCATACCGCCATTCTCGTACTTCGCCAATACGGTGCGCATAAACTGCTTGAAATGATCGGAGCAGATGCAACCGGGCTACCTTTTAATTCAATATTCGCCATTCTGCTCGAAAACGACCATCCCTCTACCCCGCTGGTAAACGCCGGTGCTATTGTAGCTTGTAGCATGGTACAACCACAAGGCAACTCTGATGAAAAGTGGAATGCTATCGTCTCAAATATTACGGATCTTTCAGGCAGTGCGCCTCAACTAATCGACGAACTTTACAAATCGGAATCGGATACGAATTTCAATAACCGTTCTATCGCGTGGTTATTGAAAAATTATAATCGTATTTACGACGATCCTACGATGTCTCTCGACCTCTATACCCGCCAATGTTCTCTGGGTATAACGGCCGGGCAACTTTCGGTATGCGGCGCTACGATCGCCAATAACGGAAATAACCCCATAACGAAGGAACAAATTTTCGATGCCGAACTTTCTCCCAAGATCACTTCACTTATCGCGACTGTAGGTTTCTACGAACATACCGGTGACTGGCTATATACTTCAGGTATTCCGGCAAAGACCGGAGTCGGCGGTGGTATCATGGGGGTACTTCCCGGTTTATTCGGCATTTCGGCTTTTGCGCCTCCCATAGACAGTGCAGGAAATTCGGTAAAAGCTCAATTAGCGATAAAACACATCATGAATAAATTGGGACTGAATGTTTTCGAATCGGGAACTGTCACTATAACCGACTAACCGGATAGAAATAAACACGTTATGTATTTTTAAAAAAGTCATATTCAAATACAAAGAGGCATTTTTCACTTCTCAACCGAAGTACAAAATGTCTCTTTGTTACTTTCGTTACCAGATCGATCTACAATCATCGGTACAGATATTACTTTCCTATGTTTCTCACACAAAACTTTTCTACATAAGAATAATCATATACTGAAAATATAAAATCAAAAAGATAAACTATTCAGCACCGTTCACATCCTCTCCACCTGATACCTTTTCAGAAACAGCAACCGCAGCAGAACCGGTTTTCATCATTTTCTGCTTTTCTGTATTATTTTTATAAAATTCTTCCCGTTTCTTATTCGCATCTTGCACCACACTGGTAATATATACAGTAAAAATAGGGAACATCATCATACCTAATGCCGCCAGTACAACCGACAAAACACGACCGGTAACAGTAACAGCATAAATATTGGATCCAACCGTAGTCACATCCATAAAAGCCCACCATAAAGCATCGGCATAACCGTTTACTTCGGGATTTACTTTATGTTCGAGAACGAAAAAAATAAGACTCGAAAAATACACCGTAGCCATTAACATAGTAAGATACGAAACAAACAGACTCGACGCTTTGGTATAAGTAAGCCAACTCACGACAATCGCCAAGGCATAACCTCCGCGTACAAGAGGTATGAAACGAAGAAAATAGGTTATTTCGGGCGAAAAAGTAATATGATAATAATCGATGATATTCACATACGGAATCGAAATAATCAGAAAAACAAAATGAGTACGCAAATAATACCATTTATTATGCGAAAGAAAAAATTCGAGAATAAAATCGAAAATAAAAAATAGGCAGATATATAACTGTACTTTCAAATATGCAGGTTGCGTGAGAAAAGAGATGTTATTGAATGTATCGATTGAGATACTGATGATAAGAAAAAGCGAAAGGATAAGAATAACTACATGCAAAAATCCGTAAATACCTTTCTTCTCATAAATAAAATCTGATAAAGCCGACTTCATATTCCCTTGAATTTAAAAATGCTATTTTTAATTACCCTATTAAGAACAACCCTCGTGCCCTTAATGTTTAAGAGAAGAAAAAAGCGTAATATAACGTTTAAAAAGACGAAAAGATAAACCTATACAATACATATTTGTTATAACTCCATAATATGATATTACAATTAAACTAATCTTTAAATTATGGGAAATATTGGAAAAACGGTAAAATTAGGTGTATTTACCCTTGCCATTATGAATGTTACCGCCGTTGTTTCGTTACGGGGATTGCCCGCCGAAGCCGAATACGGCGTAAGTTCTGCATTTTATTATTTATTTGCAGCTATTGTATTCTTAATTCCTACAGCTTTAGTTGCGGCCGAACTGGCTGCCATGTTTCAGGATAAACAAGGAGGAGTTTTCCGATGGGTCGGCGAAGCTTTCGGCAAAAAATTAGGTTTTCTTGCTATCTGGCTGCAATGGGTCGAAAGTACGATATGGTACCCGACCGTACTTACATTCGGAGCCGTTTCGATAGCCTTTATCGGATCAAGTCACGGGGCAGACATGTCTCTGGCTTCAAACAAATATTATACGTTAGCAGTGGTACTTATTATTTACTGGATCGCTACTTTCATTTCGTTGAAAGGACTCGGTTGGGTAGGTAAAGTCGCAAAAGTCGGAGGTATGGTAGGTACCATTATTCCGGCAGCTTTGTTAATAATTTTGGCAATCGTATATCTGGCTATGGGTGGGCAATCGCAAATGGATTTTTCGGGTAGTTTCTTCCCCGATTTTACCAAATTCGATAATGTCGTACTCGCAGCGAGTATCTTCCTCTTTTATGCCGGAATGGAAATGGGCGGTATTCATGTAAAAGATATCGAGAATCCGTCAAAAAATTACCCGAAAGCCGTATTTATAGGATCTCTTATAACTGTTATTATCTTCGTTTTGGGAACATTCGCTTTAGGAATCATCATCCCGCAAAAAGATATTAATCTGACGCAAAGCCTTCTCGTAGGTTTCGATAATTATTTCGCTTTTATTCATGCCTCATGGTTTTCTCCCATTATTGCCATAGCACTTGCATTCGGAGTCTTGGCTGGTGTGTTAACCTGGGTTGCTGGTCCGTCTAAAGGTATTTTTGCCGTAGGTAAAGCCGGATATCTCCCCCCGTTCTTCCAAAAAACCAATAAAATCGGAGTACAAAAAAATATTTTGTACCTGCAAGGTCTCGCGGTAACTCTGCTCAGTCTCTTGTTTGTCGTAATGCCTTCGGTACAAAGTTTTTACCAGATACTTTCCCAGCTTACCGTTCTCCTGTATCTGATCATGTACCTGCTGATGTTTTCAGCGGCAATATATTTAAGATACAACATGAAAAAAGCAAATCGTCCTTTCCGTATCGGTAAAAAAGGAAACGGTCTTATCTGGCTCGTTGCCGGCCTCGGATTTTGCGGTTCATTGCTGGCATTTATTCTGAGCTTTATTCCTCCCGGACAAATCGCAACCGGAAGTAACACCGTATGGTATTCGGTTCTGGTAATCGGCTGTATCGTAGTCGTTGCCGCTCCGTTTATTATCTACGCCTCGAGAAAACCAACATGGGCCGATAAAAACAGCCAGTTCGAACCATTTCACTGGGAAGCACAACCAGCAACGACATCCTCTATTACATCCGGCATGAATGCAACTGCGGGAAATACCGTAAATACTTCAACAACTTCCAATACCGGAACAAAGCCAGCAGATACGGATAATACGTTGAAATAATTTAAAATACAAGTTAAAAATCCGGTTTTACTTCTTCGTAAAACCGGATTTTTTATAAGCTGCAGTTAGTTAGAAAATGCAGCTTCTTCTTTTACGAATTACATCGTTTTCTTCAAAACCTGAGCGTGAATAACAATATATGTTTTACGTTTATCAGGAAAAATACATCTTTCGATTCATAAAACGGTGATGAAGAAATTCGTAAAATAGGAAAATTTGAATAATCAGGTTTTCTTGCTATTTTTGTGCAACTAAAGTGCAAAAGAAAAATTAAAAAGACAACACAATAGACTGAAAAAGAAAAAAAATAAATCGATAAATAACACTTAAAAACTCTTACTCACATATGAATCATTACAGAAAAATCGTCACAAAATGCATAATCGCATTATGTCTTTTATTTTTTAATTACTTTTATTCATTTGCTCAGAATCAGAATAAAATAACCGATTATACGAGTTATGTAGACGCCTATATCGGATCAGGAGGACACGGACACGTATTTGTAGGAGCCAGTGTTCCTTTCGGAGCCATACAAGCCGGCCCCCAAAACATACATAAAGGATGGGACTGGTGTTCAGGATATCATTATTCCGACAGCGTAATTATCGGTTTCAGTCACACCCATCTCAGCGGAACAGGATGTACCGATTTGGGAGATATTCTCGTTATGCCTTTTACAGGAAGGGTACGTACTACTCGAGGCGATCAAAATAATATAAAAGGGAGTTGTTCTTCATATTATAAACACGAAAACGAATCGGTCGCTCCAGGGTATTATTCTTTATTGATGAATAATGGAATAAAAGCCGAACTTACTACCACCGAACGGGTAGCATTGCATCATTATACCTATCCCGCAAGAGGAGACAGAAGAATTCTTATTAATTTGAAAGAAGGAAACGGAGATAGAGCATACGATACTTATCTGAAAAAAATAGATGATTATACGATAGAAGGATACCGTTTTTCAAAAGGATGGAGTCCACGGCATAAAGTATATTTCACTTTGAAAACCGACCAACCGATACAAACAGTACTGGTTTATAACGATGACGAACTGGAAGGACGAAATGAACTTTCAGGTCCTGCAGTAAAGGGAGTTATATTATTTAAGGAAAATCCCAAAGATGTGATGATGAAAATCTCCATATCTTCGGTAAGCTGTGAAAATGCGACTAAAAATATGAATGCGGAATTACCGCACTGGAATTTCGACAAAACCCGGCAAGAAGCAATCGATAAATGGAATCGGGAACTGGGATGTATCGATATTGAAACTACCGATGAAAAAGCAAAAAAAATATTTTATACTTCGCTGTATCATACCCTGATCGCCCCAACTCTTTATTGCGATGTAAACGGTGATTTCAGAGGACACGACGATAAAATATACAGCGCTAAAGACTGGAAAAATTATTCGACTTTCTCTCTTTGGGATACCTACCGTACCTTACATCCGCTTTTTACCATTATAAAACCGCACTATGTCGCCGATTTTGTAAACTCGATGTTAAGTATGTACGACCAACAAGAAAAACTGCCTATATGGCCCTTAATCGGAGGAGAAACCAACCAAATGCCCGGATATAGTTCGGTTCCCGTAATAGCCGACGCAATGCTGAAAGGTTTTACCGGATTCGATTACGATCGAGCTTATAAAAATATGGTTGCTACTTCAGTATATCCCAAACAACATTGTATCCCATACGTACTTGAAAAAGGCTACATACCTTGCGATAAAGTAAGTGAAGCAACCTCTATTGCAATGGAATATGCGGTAGATGATTGGGGAATCGCCCAAGTTGCCAAAAAGGCAGGGAAAACAGCCGATTACAAAGAATATCTAAAACGAGGAAAATATTATGAACAATATTTCGACAAAGAAATCGGTTTTATACGACCTAAAATGAGCGATGGAAGCTGGCGTACACCTTATAATCCTTTACGTTCGGTACATGGTGTCGGTGATTTCTGTGAAGGAAACGGATGGCATTATACATTTTTTGTCCCCCAAAATCCAGAAGGACTTATTTCACTTTTCGGTGGAGATAAGCCTTTTATTACAAAACTCGATTCTCTTTTCACGGTAACCGGAGATATGGGAGATGAAGCCTCTCCTGATATCAGCGGACTTATCGGCATGTACGCACACGGTAACGAGCCGAGTCATCATGTAGCCTATCTTTATCCTTATGCCGGAGAACAATGGAAAACCGCAGAAAAAGTACGATATATACAAGATGAATTCTATACCGACAAACCCGATGGTGTAATCGGAAACGAGGATTGCGGACAAATGTCTGCCTGGCATATCATGTCGGCATTAGGTTTTTATCAGGTAAGCCCATCGGGAGGTCAACTGGTTTTCGGAAGCCCGCTTTTCACAAAAGCGATCATCGAACTTCCCGGAAATAAAAAATTCGAAGTCATCGCCCAAAACAACAATAAAAAGAATATTTACATACAATCGGTCACTCTTAATGGAAAACCTTATCTCAAATCTTTCATCGATTACAACGATATTATGAAAGGAGGAAAACTAGTATTTAAAATGGGTAATAAACCGAATAAACAGTTTGGAAAAGCACCCATAAATCGGCCGAAAACAATTGAATAACCGGTTTAGTAAAACTCTATCAATAATTTAAATAAATTATTTCTAAAAATATCCGAATGCCCGGCTACATCTTAGATTTCGATCCTATGTAGCCGGGCATTTTTTGTGTCAAAAAACAAAATTCATTCTAAACTAAGGGACAAAACTACGTTTTTCTAAAGGCAAATTCTATTAACCTTTAAATAATGCAGAAAAATCTCGATTTTTTCAAAATAAACGCCTTTAGATAGAAAAAATTATTTTACATTTGGAAGAGGAATAATTTTGTTTTTATAGATAACGCATTGTATTACGCAGTTTATAGGATCTTGAAAGAGAGGTTCTCCACTGAGCGTGATACAATGTGTATACACAAAATTATTCCTACTAATACCCAGAGGAGACCCTCTTTCTTTTTCCCTTCAGAATGGATTTACTAACTTTTTACTTTAAATTAAGAAATGGAAGAACATTTATTTGAAGCGGAATTGAAAAAATTGTACGAACGATATTTCGGTAATGATCTATCGGACATTTTTTCTCCACCGGCAGATCTTTCTCTCTCCGAACCGCTTCTGGAAAAGCGCGTATCATCATCTAACCATCCGCTGAAGTTTTATCACAATCCACTGTTATCAACATGGATTAAAAACTTTTTTATCGGCGATTATCCCAAACTGATAAAAGAGTGCCTTTTATCGTCGGGGAATTTAACTCCTCATATCGGTTCCTCACACCCCCGAATGAAAGACGTAAATTCATCATTAAAACAAATGCCACAAGATAAACAGATGGCCTTTGCACAATATTTAAACGAATTAAGGCTTAAAGATATTGCATCGAAACATGATTTAAAAACAAATACGATCGAATCACGACTTTTTATGATCAAAAATTGCCTATTGGCTAACAAAAGCCGGAAGGCGAGCTAAAGATATATTTTGTAAAATATTCGATATTCTTTATTTTAAGATGCGATAATATCTACTAGACAAAATAATTCCGGTAAAATCAGAAGATATTATTTATTCATCATTTTACCGGAATTATTTCGTAAACAATCAAGAATCATCATCAATTATTTTTCTTGACTTCCTTTTTTAGTTCATTTACATTTTCTTTGACATTAGCCTTAGCTGTATCTACACCCTCTTTAAACGACTCCTTTGTATTTTCCCAGCCTTCTTTTATATGCTCTTTTGCATCTTCAGCCTTATCGTCTGCTTTATTTACGGCTTTTTGCGTAGATTCGCTCGCATTTTCTATTCCGTCGTTTATTTTATCTTTGGTACTTTTGTTATTGTTACATGACGAAAAGACAAAAATACCCATTGCCATAAGGACAAGAAAGATTAATTTTTTCATATTGAACAATTAATTAAAAAGTAAAACATTCATATTTAAAACAAACAAGTATCCGGTAAGTTTATTTAAACACACTTTTCATTCTGAAAAAGATCTTTAAGAACCCTTTCAAATCCTTTAAGAAAAGGATAAAATATTCATTTCATCCAATATCGATACCGGGCATTAAATGATCCCCAATTTCTTCGTCGATTTAAAAATAAAACGATCTATATTTTAAAAATGTAAAGTTCCCGATTCTTTTTGGTATTGTGATAATTATCTATATTTTTGTAGTGTCTAAAACTTAGGTTATCCGTATATTTAAGAATATATATAATTTTAGAGCAATTGTGTGTCATTAAGAGTGTAAGAGAGTTAAAATCATGAAGCAGAAAATCACCCGCCAACATGAGAAAAAACTATTCTCGGGAATCGGGTATAAACTAATTATTGCAAACAATTTTTCCGAGTTTCAGCCATTAGATACCCCACAAACTGACTTTCACTAAAAATTACCCGATTGATTCGACTTGTATTGTTTAAAAATATACCCGTAAACAAATGAAGTAAGAGTATTGAAAATAGTAACAGAATCAAGCCACAACTGTAATAATTAAAGAATAATTATATTCCGAAAGCCATTCCTTCGAAATACGGACATAGTAATAATAATTGAAAATCACCCAGATAAAAGTCTGCGGATTACGCTATATATATGGATTCTAACCAAATAAAAATATTAAAAGGGATTCGGCTAATTTGCCGCTATACTTTATCTCTGTTGGTATTTATCTCCGTATCTTTTTCTTCCCAGACAAATGCACAAAATAAAGAAACAGACTATATTCTGTTAATCAATACCTACACCGAATCGACTTTGTGGAGTCTCGATATTATAAAACCAGTCATGAATCTCGTTTCACAGACCAATAAACTGAATCTCTATGTAGAAAATATGAACCGGCTTTTGGTAGAAAACCAACATGATCTCGAAGAATACAAACACCTCTTATTCAAAACATACTCGGTACACAAACCCAGAATGGTAATATTGGTCGGCTTCGGTAGCAGTATCCTTTTAAGTAGTATTGCATCTCAATGGGGGCACGATATACCCATCATATTTTGCAGTGAAAAAGACTATATAGCATCCGATAAAAAAATATTGGAAAGAATTCCTTTATATGCCTCCGATACTTTACCCATTTCCGATTTAAGGGAAAAATATAATTTAGCTTTCATTCAAAAGCCGGTTTATCCCCAAGAAAATGTCGATATAATGGTAAGAATGCTCCCCCAAATGAAGACATTTACTTTTATCGGAGATGAAACTTTCATCAGTAAACAAAGTGATTCGGAACTAAAAAATTACATCCGAGGAAAATATCCTCAAATAAAATATCGGTTTATTTCATCAGAAGATATTCCTACCGATAGCCTTTTCAATATACTGAACAACATCGACCCACAAACCGATGGCCTACTATTCTCTTCATGGTTTCAGAAACAACATTTCTGGGGTAATTTGTTTATGCTCACCAATTCATACCGAATCACCTCTACTTCTCCCGTACCTTTATTTAGTTTACTCTCTGCCGACATCGGTACAAAAAGTTCTATCGTCGGAGGCTATGTTAACGACCGGGAACGATATAAAAAAGAAATCGATCAAGTAATCAACCAAATATTATCGGGAACACGAGCTTCTGAAATACCTCCTTATATACATCCGAGTGGTGTAGCCGTATTTAATTACGAAAATCTGGTTTCATACGGTCTCGACCCGAAACTTTGCCCCCCCGGATCGATCATATATAATAAACCTCCTACATTTTGGGAAAAATACAGCTATATATTAATAGGAGGAGGAATATTTCTCATACTCATTATAGTAGCATTCCAGTATCGAAGACTGAGAACACTCGAGAAATTAAGAATCTCCCAATTAAGAAACATAAAACTAATAGAACAATATACCAATCTTATTAACAGTATGCCCGTTATTTATATACATGGTAAACTGAAAAAAAACAAAGATGGAATAGCCATAGACGTTATTATAAAAGATGTAAATTCTTATTTTGAAGACACGATTTCATCAACCGAAAAAGTAAAAGAACGCTCCATTGAAAAAGCCATTCCGGATATTAAAAACGATCTTATCCGCAATCTTAATATCTGCCTGGATGAAAATCGGTCGGTCACCTTTTCTTATTACGGAAACAACACTCATATATTTTATGATATCGTAATGAATGTATCGGAAGATAAAAGTCTGGTAAACATATTCTGCATCGACAGTACCGAACTACATAATGCTCAGATACAACTCGCCGCTACCAATCATAAATTGGCCATGGCACTTGATGTCGCAAATATTATACCTTGGCGGTGGGATATAAAAAGTAAAACAGTATATTATGACATCACCAGCCGCAATCAGAAAAAAGGGATTGGTGACGATAAAGAAAACCACATTGCTATTCCCGATAAAGCCTATCTCAAATATATAAATAAAGAAGACCGAGCGAAACTTCTACAGGCTTATCATGACCTGATAAATGGAAAAACAGAAAAAGCCAAAGAAGAAATAAGAATAATAAAAGACAACATTACCGACTGTTTCGACTGGATCGAGATACAAGCTGCTATCGAAAGGCGTAACGAAAATGGGAAACCGACTGTGCTCATTGGTACATCGACAGTTATTACCGAACGTAAAATGATGGAGAAAGATCTTATGACGGCCAAAGAAAATGCTGAAGAGTCTAACCGGCTCAAATCGGCATTCCTTGCCAATATGAGTCATGAGATACGCACCCCTTTGAATGCAATTGTAGGATTCTCCGAATTATTAGCTTCCACAGATGATTTATCTGACCGGCAAGAATATTACAAGATTATCGAAAATAACAATGCCTTATTGCTACAATTGATCTCTGATATTCTCGACCTCTCTAAAATCGAAGCGGGAACTCTGGATTTTACTTATACCGATTTCGACCTCAACGAAATGCTCAAAGAGCAGGAATTATCTCTAAAACTAAAAATCGGTAACGAGAAATCCATAAAAATAGCTTTCGACTCTTCTTTACAAGAATGTATTATTCATTCCGAAAAAAACAGATTAATACAGGTAATTCTGAATTTAGTCTCTAATGCAATCAAATTTACAGAAAAAGGTGAAATCCGTTTTGGATATACTATTGAAAACCAAATGCTTCATTTTTTTGTTTCAGATACAGGATGCGGTATACCTCCTGAAAAAATACAAAGTATTTTCGGACGTTTTATTAAACTGAATAAGTTTGTTCCCGGCACAGGACTCGGTTTATCGATATGCGAATCTATCATAAAAAAGATGGGAGGTAGTATAACGGCCGAATCAGAAATTAATAAAGGTTCTACATTCCGGTTTACAATTCCATATCACCCCGTTCAAAAAAAAGATCATGAAAGCGAAGATGATATTCCTGAAAAAGTAAAAGATTCAGATATTGTAATCTTGGTAGCAGAAGATAACGAATACAACTATAAACTGGTCGAATCTATTCTAAAGAAAGAATATACTTTGATTCATGCTTGGAATGGCCGCGAAGCTGTTGAATTATACCATAAACATAATCCGAAAATAATCTTGATGGATATTAATATGCCTGAAATGGATGGCTATGAAGCGACTAAGGAAATACGCAAAAGCTCGACACACATTCCCATTATTGCAGTTACGGCATTCGCCTTTTCATCTGACGAACAACGGGTCATGGAAAACGAATTTAACGATTACACGGCTAAGCCCATCAATGCAAATTCATTAAAAAAACAGATTATATCGAACTTACAGAAGCATTTTATTTTTCTATAAAATGGCCTAAAAAATAGAGAATATGGCAAAAAGAATTTTAATAAGCGGAGGTGCCGGATTTATCGGATCTCATTTATGTACCCGCCTGGTTCAGGATGGAAACGATGTTATATGCCTGGATAATTTTTTTACAGGAGTAAAAAAAAATATAGATCATCTGATCGGATGTCACAATTTCGAAATCGTACGCCACGATGTTATCGATCCTTATAGGGCCGAAGTTGATGAAATATACAATCTCGCTTGTCCGGCATCGCCTATCCACTATCAACACGACCCTATACAAACAACCAAAACCTCTGTATATGGAGCCATAAACATGTTGGGGCTGGCAAAACGAGTAAGGGCAAAGATTCTTCAGGCTTCTACCAGTGAAGTATATGGAGATCCCGTAATACATCCTCAACCCGAAACTTATTGGGGGAACGTAAACCCGATCGGAATAAGATCATGTTACGACGAAGGAAAACGATGTGCTGAAACATTGTTTATGGATTATCACCGGCAGCATAACCTACGCATAAAAATTGTCAGAATATTCAATACCTATGGTCCTAAAATGGTTGCCCACGACGGCAGGGTCGTTTCTAACTTTATACTGCAGGCATTACACAATAAAGACATAACGATATACGGAGACGGAAGCCAGACACGGAGTTTCCAATACATCGACGACCTGATAGAAGGGATGATACGCATGATGAATACAGAGGATAATTTCACAGGCCCCGTAAACTTAGGAAATCCTGTAGAAATGACAATTCTCGATCTGGCCCAAAAGGTAATCGAACTGACAAATTCTAAATCAAAGATATTATTTTTACCTCTCCCCTATGACGATCCCCAGCAACGGAAACCCGATATCACTCTAGCTAAAGTAAAATTAAACTGGGAGCCTGTCGTTCAACTCGAGGAAGGGCTATTAAAAATGATAGAATATTTCGATATAAACCACATAGAATAAAAGTTGCATTATGGAAATGGAAATAAACCGCGGTGAGTATAAAATACTGATTGTTGACGATATCAGTTCGAATGTCTTACTATTAAAGACCCTACTGGTAAAGGAAAAATATAATGTACTCACTGCGAGCAGTGGTTATCAAGCCCTGGAACTTACCGAGAAAGAAAAACCCGACTTATTGCTGCTCGACGTTATGATGCCTGGAATGAGCGGTTACGAAGTTGCACAGCAAATTAAATCCAATCCCGAGACAAAAGAAATTCCCATTATATTCTTAACTGCACTAAATGCGACGTTCGACGTTGTAAATGGGTTTCAGGCCGGTGGAAACGACTTTATATCAAAACCTTTCAAAAAAGAGGAACTGATTATACGTATCGACCATCAATTATCGCTGGTAGCTGCAAAACGCATTATTATACGACAAACAGAAGAATTAAGAAAAATTATATGCGGTCGCGACAAACTCTATTCGGTCATAGCGCATGATCTACGTTCGCCTATGGGTGCTATAAAAATGGTACTGAATATGCTCATACTGAACCTGCCATCGGAAACTATCGGAAAAGATATGTTCGAAATGCTCGAAATGGCCAACCGAACCACAGAGGAAGTATTTTCTTTATTGGACAATTTACTGAAATGGACAAAAAGCCAAATCGGTAAATTAAATGTTGTATACCAGGATTTTGAAATTACCGAAGTGTTGGAGTCTATGATCAATGTACTCAGTATGGTTGCAGAATTAAAACACATAAACATCAAACAAGATTACAAAAACCATTCGGCAATTGTACATGCAGATATCGATATGATTAAAACCGTCACACGCAATTTATTGAGCAACGCTGTAAAATTCAGTCATGAGGGGAGTAACATATATGTTGATTTGAATATTCAAGATGATAAAGCGATCATTTGCGTGAAAGACTCGGGATGCGGAATAAGCAAAGAAGACCAAGAAAAGTTACTACACGAAGACACACATTTCAGTTCATACGGTACACACAAAGAAGAAGGATCCGGACTCGGGTTACTCTTATGTAAAGATTTTGTTGAAAAAAATGGAGGAGAACTCTGGTTTGAATCGGAAAAAGGAAAGGGTTCTACATTCTGTTTTTCTGTCCCTTTGAAAAAATAAAACTTCCTCCGGAAAAATCTCTTTACTTATTAATAAGTAGAAACCCATATCCACGCAAAAATATAAATTCCATAAAATAAAAAAGGATGATACGCTTTATCATCCTTTTTTATTACTATAAACTGTATTCCGGCCTTTACCGAATATATAATATAAAAATAACCGAATATATTTCTTAATTAGTTAATTTGCCGGAAAGTGCATTTTTTACTTGTTCTTTAAATGTTTGTACAATAATAGGTTTTGCGATAAATCCGTTACAGCCTGCCTGAAGAGCATTTTTTTTATCATTCTCGAAAGCAAAAGCAGTAACGGCCAAGATCGGGACCGATAGGTCGAATTCCCGTATCTTACGAGTAGCTTCGAGACCGTTCATATGTGGCATACGTATATCCATAAGAATAAGATCGGGAGATAAGTCCCGGCACATTTTCACAACTTCGAGTCCGTCATGAGCCCATTCGATTTTATAATCTTTACGCAAGATCGCCGACATAAGCATAAAATTACTTTGGGTATCTTCGGCTATTAACACCAACGGTTTTCCCTTCTCTGCAGCAGGTATATCTTTTTGAAAATTATGGGAACCCGAATAAACTTCTTTTTCAATAATCTGTTTTCGGGGATGAGTAAACCAGAAGCGTGACCCTTTTCCTATTTCCGAGTCCACACCGATAGTTCCTCCTAATTGTTCAACAATCGTTTTACAAATCGACAAACCTAACCCTGTACCGTTCACAAAGCTGTTTAATTTTACAAAACGATCGAAAATATGGGACTGTTCTTCTTTAGAAATTCCGATACCGGTATCCTCTACATAAAACTCGACATATTCACCGTGATCTTCATAACCGACACATATACTCCCCCGTAATGTAAATTTAAACGCATTGTTGATAAAGTTTGTAAGAATCTGTATAAGACGATTACGATCGCTGGTCAAATGACAATGAAAAAGATGCGGATCGAAAATCAATTCTACCCCCTCCGGTTTTTTAATCTGCAGTGAATATACCAATTCTTCACAAAGTAAATTCACATCAACATTTTCACGTACAAATTCAACGGTACCGGCTTCTATCTTCGACAAATCGAGAATATCCGAAATCAATTGTAATAACAAATCATTATTTTCTTGAACAATATGTATGTATTTCAAGCGTTCATCGATATCTTCAGTATCGACCAACAGATTAGAAAATCCCACAATAGCATTCAAAGGAGTACGTATCTCATGACTCATATTGGCAAGGAACGCCGATTTTAACCGATCCATTGCCTCCGCCTTATCCCTGGCAGCGACTAATTTTGCCTCCGTTTCCTTAAGCTCGGTAATATCATAACTTATACCGATAAGTTCGACAAGACCCTTTTCCGGCTCATATTCCGTTATCACGACATTCATACTCAGCCAGTTCCATTCATCGGAATTATCATTACGAGAAACCCGGATTTCATCTCTGAAACTACTCGAAATTCCATTTAACGCTTTATTCAAATATTCTATTAAACGTTCTCTATCCTCAGGATGAACTTTATCATATATTCCAACAATTTCCGATAGCGGTTTATTTTCATCCTCTCCTATATTCCTATACCACTGTTTTATAGCATAACCTTCTTTATTCACCAGGTTTAGCTTACAATATCCTACTTTGGCATAATCAGAAATAAACGAAAATAGGTTTTCGAAATCTCGAATCCGGTTGGATGAGTTTATTCGTTCCGTATCATCGATATTAATAAAAACATATCCGTTAAAATTATCATTCATGTCGTACCACTTGCACACTTTAGTATAAAGATTTATACCTCCCTGTTTACAAGTGGGGTAATAATGCCCGTTGACATTCGGGAACATATAAGTCATATTAAAATCGACCATATCATCCATTTTGATCCGATCCTGTATTTCAAGCGGAATATTCGGATTAGAGAATATATTTACCCCGATTACATCACTTTTCTTTTCAATCCCGAAAATGTCCATGTCTTTATTATTCAAATCGGTCAGATTACCATCCTTATTATAAATTTCGACTCCCACCGGTATATTGGCAAATACATTTTTAAATAATTTTTCGCTACGATCGAGGGCCTTATGCGCTTTCATCGTCTCTGTCGAATTTATAAAAAGCCCTACTATCTCATTCTCAGAAGGAGAATAAATGATCCAGTGAAAATACATGTCGGTACGCTTAAAATATTCATCCAGTTCTCTATACCCACCATTAACCAATATATCGGACAAAAATTGTATTTTATCACCGGGATCGCTATAAATCTCCGACGCATATTTTCCGATAAATGACTCACAAGGCAAACCGAACCAATCCGCACACAACTGATTTGCATCAGTTATTTTATAATCATTAGGCAAACCGTCTTCATTATACAGCACCGAAAGGTGAATATAGCCCATAGGCATATGGCTGAATAAATTGTACAGGAATTCCTGATCCCGGATAATATCATCTTTTGTCTTTCGTAACTCAAGACAGATACTTACAATATTAGCCAGTGACAATAACCATTGGTAATCGATATTGTTCCAGCTACGAAAACCATTTACGATATCTATTCCCATATATCCCCAGATATAATCACCTGTAGATAAAGGTACAGCCATCAAAGAATTTATATTTTGTCTTCCTAACTCTTTCCTTTCAAATATGGCTTCTTCGGGTAACTGGGTTAAATTGTCCAAAATAATAGGCTGTCCCGATAATATCTGGCTACTCCACCAAGGAGTATCACTGGCCGAAGTAAATACAAGCCTGTCTTTCTCTGCAGTTACTTCCTTTGATGAAACGACTTCGTATTTACAATAATGATGCCTATGATCTTTATCATATTCAAAAATATACGCCCGTTCGGCTTTATAATGTTTAAGAATATCATTCAAAATACTCTCTACACAATTCTCGATATTTTCATCATGCAGAAAACGTAATAAAGTCTGTGATATAGACTCTTGCCTATACAACAAATCATTATTATTAGAATCTGTTTCTTTATGCCTTTGCCCGGGACTTTCTACAAGTTGTATCGTACCGAACGAACGTATTCTTTCACCAGTTACGGGATCATCTGTACGATCTCCCAATCGAGTACGTACCCAAGCCACCCCGTTTTTGGCATAAATAGGAAAAGTTCGTTCATAAAAATCTTTATGAGCATAAGAAGCGAATTCATTCATAATCTGGTCACGATAATCTTCATGCACCATTTTATAGAAATCCCCAAAAGAAATCGTATTGCCTTCGAGATCTAATAAATCACACAAAAAATCGGAGCACAAAAAATATTTTCCCACAAAATCTGTTTCCCACCAACCGATTTGCGAGAGCAAACCCATTTTGCGGTACCGTTCATCATCATCATATTGCATAAGAACCCCCAAATTAACTGATCTAAATAGAACTTTAAATATAGCAAATGTAAACAATTATTTACGTATAAGCCCTAAAATATATTGAAAATAGGATGTTTAAAATGATAAATCTATACTTATACAAGTATTTTTTTCATATTTATACAACACTAATACAGCTTATACAAGAAAAAATTAAATCTTATAATGTTTTATCATTTCCGAAATGCTCATTCGGAGAGAGAGATTTGTGAAATCACCATATTGTGGTCACTCCAATTGAATGAAGGAGAATAATAAGAGATTCCCACCATAGTCGGAGAATAAAGTATATAATCGATACGTAATAAACGGCCTATCCCCCTATATGTATATCCATATCCCTTGCCTGTTTCCCTGAAACTATCCTTCAATTTACCCTTTATCCGATGATAGGTATAAGATGCCGGTGTATCGTTAAAATCTCCACAAACAATAATAGGATAAACAGATTTTGCTATCGACCGGCTTATAACATCAGCTTGGACTGCCCGTTTCACAAAATTCGACACAAGTGTTTGTTTCATTTCATATACAGCTTGTTCCTCTCCCTCAAACCCGTCGATACGACTTTCTCGAACAAATTTTGCCCGTTCCGAATTGAAACTGGTCGTTTGCATATGTACATTATAAATTCTTACGATCTCGTTATTTAGCCGTATATCGGCCCACATTCCACAATTTTCGCTATTGGGAAATGGTAAAAAATAGGACGAAATTATCGGATACTTACTAAAGATCGCTATACGGGGTCTGCCACTTATCCCCACTGGAGACAGTTTATAAGGATAAGCATTGAAAGCTCGAAATACACTATCTTTTTTAAATCTATCGTTCCAGAAAATCTCCTGTAAGCAGACGATATCTACCTTTTTTTCATCTAAATACCGGGCAATTTTCTTTACCGTATATCCGGTAATCTCCCGGTTAAAACCTTTTACATTAAAAGAAGCTACAGTAAGTATTTTTTGTTTATAATCACGCTCGGATGATATCTGAATAACCGATAATAAATAATTATAATTAACGATAATGGCAAAAATCGGGAACAGAAACCAATATTTTTTTCGAAATATCCAATATAAAGCAATCACGAAATCGAGTAACAACATGCCTGGCAACAACATACCGGCAATTGTGACGAATGGATGGTTCTGCGGATGGCAAAATTGAGAAAAAGCGCCAACAGCCGTGAATGCAGCTAACAAAAAAGTTATTAAAACAGCTATTCCATACCAAAGTTTATATACAGCTCGAAATCCCATGCGTCATTCAAATTAAGTAGTCCTCTTCGCCTTTTCCCATATACCAGTTCCTTTTTTACGACATAAATAAAAAAATCCTTTTATTACATTGATATTCATAAAAAGAAAATAATACGGAATAAACAAATATTTATTTTTAATCGATCTTTTAGATAAATAATACCCCCAAAGACCCATTATATAAAACAGGCATTGCAATACAAGCAAAATACGATATATCATTAGGGATGAACCTAAAACCAATAATATATTCATAGGAAAAAGCAAAAATAAAAGTACCGGCGTCAACGACCATCGCAACACTCGATGAGAGACATATTGGAAAGTAAGCATCCCGTATCGAAAGGGATTTAAAAGTCGCCTCAACCGCCAAATCGACTGTATGCCTCCGGCAGCAATACGTATCTTGCGTTTTTCTTCTTCTCGCATATCAACCGATCCGTATTCGAGAGCATAAGCCTTATCACAATATTCTATTTTATATCCTTTTGACGCAATACGCATCGATAAAATAAAGTCATCGAGTAATGTATCATTCTCCATTTCTTCGAATAAACTTTTACGGATCGCAAACAATTCTCCTGCAGCTCCTACAGCAGTAAAAAATTTTGAATCCAGTGATTTAAGAAATGATTCATATTTCCAATACAGTCCTTCTCCTCCCGCAGCAGCCTGATCTTTTTCCCGAACAAAAATACGTTTTTCACCGGCAACACATCCAACGGCAGAATTCTCAAAACATGCTACGATTTCTTTTATGGCGTCTTTATTAATCATCGTATTAGCGTCTGTAAAAACGACAAAAGGAGTTTCGATAAATGCCATCCCCCGATTAATAGCTGCAGTTTTTCCTTGCCTTTCGGGTTGATAAAGAACCGTTACATTACCATACGCTTCCAATAATTCGTTTGTTTTATCATTACTTCCATCTGTCACCCATACTATTTCGAGTTTATCAACAGGATAATCGAGTTGTTGTGTATTTAACATCTTTTCTCCGACAATATCCTCCTCATTATATGCCGTGATAAAGAGAGTAACAGATGGCGATGGCAAACACCCTCCCCGTTTCTCTTTCTTATTTTTAAACTCTTTTACCTTTACCAAAAGATACAACAATATACCATACCCTAAATAAGTATAGAAAATAATAAAAAGACTTATCCAAAAAACAAATTCCAGTATTTTTACCATAACATCAATCTTTTCGAGCAAACAGCTTTTATTCCATCACAAGCCCCTTTCAACAAAGGTTTTAATAAACGATATTTTCGACTTACCAAAAAAAAGACAAACCTTTTAGGCACTGCACATACAAGCTGATACGCATACGCAACAATCCTTTCATACCGGTTTACGATCGTACGCCTAACAAAAATCAAACGATTGCGTGTGTGATAATAAACTTGCAAAGGACTTTGCAACCCTACACTTGCACTCTCTTTATGTGCAACCACCGCCCGGGGTTCATACCAAATATAAAAACCGGCCTTCTGCATCTGAACACACCAATCCAATTCTTCATAATACAGAAAATAAAGGTTGGGCATAAGACCGAATTTCTCGACATCACTATGGCGTATCATCATGGCCGCCCCGTTAGGAAAAGAAGTTTTACAAGGTATGTCATAACTTCCATCATCCTTTCTATTATATCCGATAAATTCATTTCTAAGTGTAATTCTACTCATAGGTGTTGCCCCGGCATATTGCAATACAGAATTTTCAGGCCAGAAAGTCGTTTTTGGCGAAACACATCCCAACTGCTTATCCTTTTTCAGACATCCGGCTAATATCTCCAATACAGGTCTGGTCAATATAGTATCGTTATTCAAAAAAAACAAAAATTCTCCTTTAGCACGACCAATTCCGAGATTATTGCCACCCGCAAATCCCAAGTTCCGATTGCTGCATATAACCGATATCTCGGGATATTGTTTTTGTAATCGATCTCCCTCTCCGTTATCGGATGCATTATCTACAACGATAATCTCATAAGGATAGGTTTCGATACTTTTTAAAGAATCTACTATTTCACAAGTATCTTTAAATCCATTATAATTCACAAGTATGACAGATACCAAATCTTTAATCATCAGCCGAAGAACTTTGGTGAGGGGTACTATTAAAACTCATATCTTTACGATACATTCTGACAAATGCCTTCAAATAACTCTTTATCGAAACAACGATCAATACAGGCAATTTCATCAGACTCAGATATAATGAACTGTTATACATTTTCTGGGGTATCGCCAAAGCGAATACCAAAATCTCGAACAATAAAAGAAACCACCACTTTATTGATATAGGGAATGAAACAAAAGACCATATAAGAGCTGATAAGAAGGCCATTAACATCCGAATTTGTTTTGGAAAAGGAATCCACTGAAACAACTTGTCTATCGTTGTTATATTAAAAACTCCATTCTTCATAGCACGTATAAGCAAAGAAAAAACAACCGTTTGTGAATGAGCCCATCGCATTCTCTGTATCAAAAATATATCTTTTGTAGCTGTCTTTTCATCATATACGTAAACATCGTTTTCATAATCGACAAAAATATCATCCTTGGCCAATAATACTTCTAATTCTTTATCCTCGGCAAAAGTCTCACATTTCCCTATATTATGTTTAAGCCATTCAAAATCAAATACAATACCTGATCCGATAATAGCCGACGAAAGACCGACATTTACATGCCCTTTACGATATATCGTATTATTTATCTCCTCTGCGATTCCATCTAAAACAGCAACGGCAGTATTACTGTTTTTTCTGGTTCGGTGTAATTGCATAGCTTTTGTATGAACTGATAATCTATTTACCCGGGTCAAAAAATCGGTATCGGTAATATTATCGGCATCTAATATCACTGCTTTATCAAAATCGCACAACCGGTCTAACGCATATTTTATCGCCTTGGATTTAAGGCTTACTTCGAAATTAACCACAAATAAATCAATTGGCAATTCGGATAAAATATGATTTGTTTCATCCTGCATCTTATCCGATACAACTACAATTTTATATTTATCTATTGGATAATCCTGTTTTAAAAACCTCCTGACAGAATCAAGAATAACCGCATCCTCTTTATAAGCAGGAAAAATAACAACAAAACGTTGTAAATTAATATCACAAACCGTCTCATTTGTCACCTTTTTCCGTCTGCAAAAAGAACATAACGTAAAAAACAAATTATATAAAACAAAAATCGATAATATGGAAAACAGTACACCGTCTAAAACAGGAAAGAACATCTGACTTTCATTTGAATATTTATTACAAATATAAGATAACTTTTCATCATAACCTCATATAAAACAAGTAGTTTTCATAAAAAACGATTATTGTCGCCTAAATAGTTCAACATTCTCAATTACTATTCCCATTTGTCTTTTCCAGGAGAGATTATCGATACTTTTTCTTATTTCGGCAGGTGTAACCTTTATCTCTCTTCGAAATCGTATAAGAGCGGATATATCGATGGGCGACTCATCGGCAGCCACTTTAAGAATATAATCTCGGTTATCGAAATCATTATCGTTTTCGGAATATATAAAAGGTATTCCTCGAGCCGCATATTCACGGTTTTTCAGAGTCTTAATAGAAGATATACCACTCCTATGTCTGGCAAGACTACCGACTCCCATATCGGCACGATCAAACAAAATATCGAGCTCATGCCCATGCTTAGCTCCGTGCAATATTACATACTTTTCTAATCCGTACCGATGTATCAAGGGCATTATCTCTTTTTTCTCCCGTTCTCCGAAAAATTCACCCACGATATGAAAATATACTTTACAAGACGGATTCCCTTTATAATACTCACCGAGACCGCTGATTAAACGATCGAAACCATGCCAGTAATGTATCTCGGCAACACCGATCAGCGACAAATTGTCATCGATATGACGTAACGTGTCTTTAACTTGAATATGATCAAAATCTATCCCGTTTGAAATACGAATAGCCGGAACCCCAAATATCTCTTTATTTTCAGAAAATGTAACGATACGGTCGATATATTTCATAAGCGACCGGCGAAAACATTTATCGGGTAACAATTCCATTTTTTCCCTAAAACCGCAATATTCTTTATCATAAGGAAATGTCGGAATCTCAAGCACGGTACATATACCGGCATCGTGTACTTTCTTTAGCATACGCACCACTAAAGGATGAGCATTATGTGCCGAACGTATATAAACCAAATCGATATTATGCAGGAAAATATAACGTACGACCGAATCGAATTCAATTCGTTTCAATATCTTGCCGATTATCCCTTTGCCATAGTCTCCGATCACCGTATCATCTACCATACGTTTTTTATACCCTTCTACTTCAGACAAATAGCACAACTTAGTATCTAAACCGCATGCATTCAGAGCCTCTACCTGATAATGTATTTTTTTACTTATACCATTTGCCGGGTCAAAACCATGAAAAACAAGGAATAATGCTTTCATATCACTTTTTGATAAAGGATTTAAATAACAAAATAAGTAAATTGCGATTGCTTACGTATTTTTTATATTGTCCGAAAATGATCTTGGCAACGTATAAACGGTCTTTTAAGGGTATTCTGTATGCTAACCACACCGCTGCATTCATCATTCCCGATAAATATTTATCAACAGTTTCACAACTCGAAGGATACTCTTGCGCAAACTGTATGAGTTCTTCCGCAATAATAAAATAATTATCCATATTACGACGAGAAAATCGAGTAGTCATTATCGAATTTTCACGAAAACGTCTTTTAAAAAAATCCTCATGGATACACATTACTCTTTCGGCTTGTATATATAACAGAAAACTGAATAATGCATCGTCATGTATCAAACCCGGATAAAAGCGAAGATTTTTTTTTCGAAGATAATCTGCCCGAATAAAATTAAGCCATATAGGCACTGCAAACCCCTTATTATCCAACAAAATATTTAAAATATCCACTCCCTTGTATATCTTATTTTCGTCGGTACAGGACTTACGTTGATAATTTAATCCGAACTGTTCCGAAACTTCTTTATTAAGAATATCAGCATCGAAAAATATAAAGTCGAGAAGGTTCTCCTCACATTTCGCATAACAGGCCGAAAGAGTTTCAGGTTCGAGATAGTCATCACTATCCATAAAATATATATATTTTCCCTTTACTTTTTGTAAGCCGACATTACGAGTTATGGCAGGACCTTGATTTTGTTGTGTATATACACATATACGGTCATCCTTCAGTGCCATTTTTTCCACGATCTGTAAACTATTATCGGTAGATCCGTCGTTTACAATAATTATTTCCACATCTTTAAATGTCTGATTCATAACAGACATTACCGCCTCTTCTACAAATTCGGCGGTATTATATAACGGAATAATAACACTGACTTCCGGCATATTTTTCTTCCCATTAAATTATCACTCTCAGAAATCACTCCGGAAGCAATTTCCTGAATTTTTTCATTATATTGTATTCCCCGCTTAACTGTGTATAAATCGAAAAGATAAAAAAAGCTGCCAAAGTTTTTACAGCTAAGCTTATATATATCGAATAACAATCTATCCATAAAGATAATACACTTAAAACTACTCCGATAATCAAACTCAATATACCGGGTGTAATAAACTGTTTCCAGAAATTAGTCATCGGTAAAATAAAAGTTATCTTATACATGGTAATATAACATTGCAGAAAATTCAACCCGATAGCCAAGCTCATAAAACCGGCAATAGCCTCTAAAGTTCCAAAAGAAAAAATACCGATAAGAATTGCCGAAATGCAAGATATGGCGGTAAATACGCCACATGCAAATAAAGAACGGGTATCGTTACCAGCTTGAAAAATAGAGCCAGTGGTATTTAATAATATCTGTAAACCAACCGTTAAAGATAAAATACGAAAAACCGGAACAGAAGCCATCCATTGATGGCCAAAAATAATAAGCGTAATTTCCCTTGCTGTAAAGAAAAGAAATATAGACAAAGGAAAACCGATATAAGCTAAAAGATGTACAATCTTTTCATAACTGGAAAGCATTTTTTGCTTATTCCCCTGCATTTCGGAAAATACAGGATGCATTACCGGACTCAGTACATAAGCTATATTTTGTAAGGGCAACATCATTAGCCGATACGATTTCTCATAATAACCTAAAGGTGTCATTCCCATAAATTTACCGATAAAAAGCTTATCGAGATTCTTTCCGAAATAATTCAACAGATTGAATAATAATTGATAAAAAGAATACCCCGATATTTTTTTCAATGCTTTCATATTGATATTCAAATAAAAAGCCTGCGGATATTTATAATAATTAATAATAAATACAATAACAGCCGAAAGTATAGGGTTTATCACCAATGCGTATATTCCGGCGCCGGTAAATACAGCTATCACTGCTAAAATACCGGTAAAAAACTGGACACCCAAAGTACGAATCGCGATATATTTAAACTCTTTATTCCGATATACAATAGCGTTCGGAACAATATTTACCGTAGCGAAAAAAAGATTTACCGATAATAACCGACATATAATTATCAGCGTAGGATTTGTATAATATTTACCAATAAACCACGATAAAATAAAAAATAATATTGAAATAAAAATACCTGTCCATACAGTAAAAGTAAAAATCGAAGCGATCTCTTTAGCAGTAAGATTTTTATTTTGTATGATAGCCGGCCCTATTCCCATTTCAGAAAACGTATTGAAAAAATTGATAATAACAGTAGCTATGGCGACAATACCAAAATCTTCGGGAGTAAGCATACGAGCAAGAATACCAGCAATAACCAAGGAGATTACCATCCCCGAATATTTGGCGATCGCTGTATATACTACACCCGAAAACAGATCTTTTTTTACTGACATAATCTTTATGTTTACTCCGCGAACACGACTATCATCGATTTCTTTACACTTGACATCCGAAGTTACTGTATATTCTTGGTTTAATAATAGCAAGACAATATTTCACAATCACCGAAATAATCGTAATATTCTCATATTCAATTTATTTTTTTAATCTCTCGAAAAGATTTGTATAATTCCAGCAGAGAATCCGCCGTATTTTTCCATGAAAATAATTTTACACGTTGTAATCCGTAAATTACCGCATTATTATATAACGTTTCATTTTCTTCTAATGCAATCATCTTTTCGGCAATATCTTCCGGAGAAAACGGATCGGTAAATATACCACCGTTTCCTGCAATCTCCGGAATAGCAGACGTATTACTGGTAATCACAGGAGTTCCACATGCCATCGACTCCAATAGAGGAATACCGAAACTTTCTCTGAAAGAAGTATATAGAAACGCAAACGCCCCATTATACAAATAAACCAAATCACTATTAGGAATATATCCCGGACAGTATATATAAGGTTTTATATCCTCGATTCCGGCTGCTTTCAACATATCGTCTAAAATATCCGCCTTAAGATCGGCAACCAACAAACTCCGCTTTACCGAAGAATTTTTCAGATATAAACTGTAAGCTTTTAACGTTCCCAATGTATTTTTCTTCGGATCGGTATTCCCCAGAAAAAAGAAATAATCCTCATCGGGAATATACCTACCGGTAACCGAGCGAATATCCTCTAATGGCCTGAAATGAGAGTTGAATCCATTATAAACAGCAGTAATCTGTTCTTCAGAAAGGTGTAAAGCTGTTTTTATCCTATTACACTCGAAATGCGATACGGTTATAATCTTCTTAGACCGTCGTAAAATAATCGGGACAACGATTTTACGATAGATACGTCCCATATTTTGATACCACGATTTGTTTCCGTCTTGCCTCGGCTCGAGAAATATAATATCATGCAACGTAAGTATCAGCGGTACGTTACAAAATACCGGAGCCGTATTACTGGTACAATGAAGGCAATCGGGCTTTATTTTAGATACAGCAATCGGCAAGGCAACCTGCTCCCACAAAGGATAAGTAGGACATGCTATCTCGACAATATGAAAATTAGCCGCCTCCGACAAACAACGATCCTCTCCCGGACTTACCAGAATAAAATATTCGTTTTCACAATCAATCTTCTGTAATTCCCGAATCGTTTCCAGAGCGACAAAATCCATTCCATGTTTATTGGGTCTGAAAATTCGTTGAGCCTCGATCGCTATCTTCATAATTTTTAAATTATTCGTCGTGAGGAGTATGTGAAAAAGTATTTTTCCGATTAAATATTCTGAAATGATTTAACAACATCAGCAAAAATAATATCGGTACATAAAATATTGCTTTCAGCAAACGACCATTGACCAAATAATCCGGTATAGCTAAAGCTAACGTAATACACAATACAGCAAATAAAACGAACCATTTTATCGACAAATAAAAACTAAACGGCAATATCAAACAAGCAATAATAAGTATGCTTCCTAAAAGCATAATTCTCGGAGGCATAATCCATTGGAATAATTTATTGCAATAATCCCAATTCCCATTAAATAATGCTTTCGGTAAACCTTTAGCACCCAGAAAAAGATTATGCACTTGGCTGAACAACCATCTCTTCCTCTGATTATAAAATTGAGAACTCTTTTTTACCTTTTCATCATAAGTATGTACATCGCTAAGGTATTCGATATATATATTTTGCTTTAATAATAAAACCTCAAGTTGCTTATCTTCTCCAATCGAACTGGCATCATAGATAATGCTCATAAATGTATCATAATCGAAAGCCATTCCCGAACCGATAAGTCCGGCTGAGAACCCGAGCTTGGTATGTCCTTTACGAAAAATCGAATTATTCATTTCTTCGCTCACTGCATCTAAAACAGCTACACTGGTATTCATATTTTTAGCTACACGATGCGTTTGCACAGCAGAGCAACCTGAATAAAACGCATTATTCAATTGCTCGAGAAAATCGGAATCGACCACATTATCGGCATCCAGAACGACAACGACATCGTAATCGAGCTTGTTTTCCACAATATAATCAGTTGCTTTTTGCAATGCCTTTATTTTAGTATGACAAGTATCATCGACCCGAATCACTGTTGCAGATAAGGATTCCAGTTCACGATCTGTCTTTTCTTTCATTTCTGCCGAGATAACATAAATATCATATTTATCCCTCGGATATTTCTGAGCTAAGAAACTTTTAACAGAATTTACGATTACCAAATCTTCCATATAAGCCGGAAATAAAATCGCAAATTTGTATAATTTTTCCGCAGGTGGATATTTATTCACCGTTTTCCCGGTCGATTTTACGGCAAATATAAACAGATACAAAACAAACACAGCAAAGATGAGAAACAGTACGGCATCTACTATTCTGAAAATATCTTCACCATTATCAAAATTAAAAAAAGAGTTAATATCCATGAGCATTCAACATTTACTGTATTCCACATCCTGCAATTTTTCTAAATAGGGACCTTTCAAAATGATCCCTAAAAATATATATGCAATAATCATCGTCGGGAATTGTCCCCAAAACGGATTCCCATATGCGCTTACAAGCATACCGAAAATTCCGCATAGCAAACCGCCAAGGATACCTGCCAGTTCCTTATTTTTTATTTTAAACATTACCACCCGAGCACATTTTATCATTACGATAATAAGACCTCCCAGATAAATTATTAGCCCTACAATACCCGTTTCTACCCAGATTTTCACATACCAGGAATCATTAGGAATACTGGTTGTAAAACGTAAAGAAATATCCCGATTCTCAACCCCAGAAAGACCGAGTCCCTCTCCGAAAGGACGATATTTAAGATACTCGGCCAATTTTTTCTGGTTTTCTCTGCGCACATTAAACGATGCATCCTCAGTAGGACGAAAAGCACTTCTCATTCTGCGTATCATCGCATTTTCTTGTCCTATATAGGTAAAAGCAAAAAAACAATATATCAGGGATAATAATAATGCACCTACCGCAAACGCCTTATAATTTTTACATATGATAATATAAAAAGCTAAACCAACTAAAGGTACCACCATTGCTCCACGGGTACCCGACATAAACATAGCATACAAAGATAACAACGAAGCCAGAGCGTAAAATATTTTTAACAGATTATTTTTCATTATAAACGCAAGTATACCGAAAATTATTCCGGAACATCCCATATTAGATCCAAAATTACCGGCATCAGTAAAAAATGAAAAGTAACGAGTACCTGTTTGTATAATATGGGTAACCGCACCTCCGCCTGCCAGCCATCTCTGCTCCCCAGCATCGAAACCGATGTACTTTTGCATAAGAGCTTTTAAAATAGCTAATAACGTAAAACTTGCATATAAAAACACGATTGTTTTTACCTGATTTTGTTTTGTAATAATCAGCGATACGATCAACGACAAAATAAACCCATTAAATATCAGGCCTCTCGATAATACCCAGCCTTTTAACACACCAGTCGGATTTAATATTTCAAGAATACAATATAACATCCAGATCAAGCTGAAAATTACCAGTGCATTTTTTGCCGGTTTCCAATCTATATCCCGTTTCCAGTAGCTATGTATTATAATAATCAAAAACTCGCTCATCAACAATACATCCATTATAACACTTATTCCCTCGATATTTATATATCGGAATATTCCCATCAAAAAATAATTCAAGGTAAAAATAAGATACAAAAGAGATACGGGATACTGAAGAAATACCAATACGGCAACTAACAACAGAGGGAATACAATTATGCCTCCCGATACAAGAATATTATCGATAGATAACGAAACAACAACACCCGCCAATCCCAGAAAGATGAGTATTCGCACCCACTTTTTCCAGATATTGATTGTCTCCAGAGTGTTATCTAATTCGTTCATAATGCTGCTAATTATTTATATGGCATCCCCTTTTGCAGTCAATCCCATATGCATCATTTTCACGGCAAGTAAATGTCTCGATGACCGGGGAGGTAGTTTACCGGTATAATCTTCAACGGCCTCCCGATCGGCATTATTCAAACAAATATATACCGGTGTGTTTCCCGCGATTTCTTTAATATGCTCAAGGACCTCCTCGTCACTTTTCTTCCAAACACGTTTGGCATTAGCAATTACAAGATTGATATCGGCCTTCTTCAAAAAAGCAGAAGGAATACTATGCTGTTGCAACGCTTGATATTCGACTAACAATATCTGTGGTTTTTCTTCTGCCATATTCGGATAAAGGGTATCGAAACCAGAGGCAAGCAAATACGATGAATTGACTGTAAAATCTTTACCCATTTGCAGATAACATACTTTTAGGCCCTGCTTCTCCCATTCATCGATCATATATTTGGAAATAAAACTTTTGCCTTCTTTCTGCTCTATACTCAGCAAATTAACACATACGATTTTCTCTTCCTGAAGATATTTATCGATTTTATTGCAAAGAAAGGCTGCAGAAATACGATTCCATGTTTTTGAAAAACCACGGAAACGAAGACGACTTTTTCCTGAAAATACAGCAAATACTTTTGTCCCGGTAAGCATCTGTGTACGTTGCGCATCCCGAAGGGTACGATCGAGCATTTCGATCATAAGATTATATCCCGTTATGATAATAAGGCTTCCGAAAAACGCCGCTATAATGTAGAATAAACGTTTTCCCCTATTGGGAGATAAAGGAAATGAAGGAGCTGTAACAGTATTCAGTCCGGCTGTCGTAAGCTCGATATTTTTCTTTCTTAAATAAGCCAAATTCAAAAAATGCAACATCTCGAGATAAGAACGCTCGGTCACATCGATTTCTCTTTCTCGCCGCTTTATACCGGTACCTACAGGAGAAAAATTACTGTATTTTTGGTGGAAATCCTTTAACCGATCATCAAGAACTTTCAATTCGGCCTTCGCTTTAGTATTCTGAACAAGAGCTTTCAACCATTCCGAAACCATATCTGGTATCGCTACTCCTTCTTTGGAGTACTGGTATTCGTCCATCTTATTCGATATTTGTTTTATTTTTTGTTCAGCTTTCTTCAGCTGATTTTTATATTTCAATAATTCTACATTGCTTTCTTTTCCACTATCTAATGTAAATGTTTCAATTTCGGTAATCTTTCCATTAATGGTCGATATTTCGTCAAGAGTTTTCAAAAATTCATCATTTACATGATATAATTTAGTACGGGTTTCCATCTGAGCCTCTAAAGATTCGAGTAATTTTTGAGAACTTTGATACTCTCTCAAAGTCTCCTCATAACGATCTTCGTAATTACTGTAGGCATGAGCCGTCGCCTTGGTCTGTTCTCCGTAATTTATCACATTGTTTTCGGTATTGTATTTTGTCAACCCGTCTTCTTGTTCTTTCAATTCTTTCCGTCTTTGTTCGACCTCTTTTCTAAAATATTCGATAACGTCATTTGTCGACTTATACCGCAATTCGTTATAATTACTCAATAATTCTTTATTAAATAATTTCACAGTATTAGTGGCGATCCCCGGATCATCGGCCGTATAAGTGAGATTTATCATATCACTATTCCCCATACGCATAATCTGTACTTTTTTCAACGCATCATAACTATAATAGGGATCATGGCCGTTAAGCAAAGAATACATAAAGTTTTCGGAAGTAGGAATAATAATTTTTTTCAAATTTTCAACCGTCTTATCTACAGATTTTTTATCTATTAAAGACTTAATCTCATCGGGAACTTTTTTTTGCAACCGCTGAAAATTATCGGCAGTAATATAATGATTATCTTTCTCTGGATCACCATATATCATATTCATAGCAAAAAGATGCAATGATACGTTCTCTAAAGTAGCTTGGGACCTTAATAAACTAATAAGATTATCGAACGTATTATTCACCATCTGATAATTGGCAGACGTACCTTCATCTTCTAAAGTAGCCATCGATACGATACCAGTAAAAATAGTCGTATTTACAGTATATTTCTTAGGTAGGAATTGTGTAAAATAAGCTACCAGTAAAGTAACGATCACACTCCCGAATATCAATTGATACCGGATACGATACAAAAAACGGGAAATAAATAAAGATACGTTATTCATATTTATCGCTCCATAATTTTTACATTAGTCAACATTTCAAGTAAAGTGATGGCATTTTGTAAAGCGACTCTACCCGACTCATACGCCACAAGAGCAGCAGAACGACGACTTCTCTCCATCGATAATGCTATAATATCTATTTTTCCGTTAATGAAATCTTGTTCGGAGATCTTCATCTGAGCATTGTATAAAACTGCAGCTTCCGCTTTGGCTTTAAGAACGGCTAACTCTTGTTGTACCTTGTTATACGCCTCGAGAACAACAAGCTTACGGTTTTCTACCGTAGTCGCATAATCGTACTCCATTTGGCGTAAACGGGCTTTAGAAGCCAATACGCTTTGTTTCTGTCCTCCGATAAGATCGCCTAAAGGTATCGACATCGAAACCCCTATATTATACAGATTATTGGTATTGCCGTTAAACGTATAATAAGAGGTCGCATTATCATGATCAGTTACTTGGTTAGCCGAAAAAAGTTTCCCGTACTGATAATTACCCGTTATACGGAAATAGTCGAGCCATTTACGTTTCTCGACTTTCAACTCGGCCTCAGCTTCCTCTCTTTTAGCATCATATACCCTTACAGTAGGATGCTTTTCAACCGACTCGAGAAACACCGATAACGGTGGTAATTGTATATCCCTGAGATCGAATAATTCTGATTCGGAGACCGAAATGGAATCGATCTCAGAAAGCTTTGCAATTACTGCTTTGGCAGATTCGACATCGCTTCTGCCATTTTGCGCATTTCCAAGAAACGGCAAACATAAAATCAAGATCACAATACAAAACAATCTCTTATTCATAACAATACTCTATGAATTTAGCGAAATTTAAACATTCTCTTTTTGAATAAATGCAGTTAACGTTTTCATTATAATTTTCATATCCATCATAAAAGAAAAACTCGCTGCATACCGTATATCCAATTGCTTTCTCTCTTCAGCCGATAAAGTTCCGGAACTACCCCGTTTCTCGACCTGCCACAAACCGGTAAGTCCTGCCGGAGCCATAAAACGATCGATATATTCGTCTTTGGTGAGCAGTTCGGCTTCATAAAGTGGTAAAGGTCGATTTCCTACAACCGACATATCTCCTTTAAGAATATTTATAAGTTGAGGAAGCTCATCTATACTATATTTACGTATATATCGCCCTACCTTCGTGATACGGGGATCATTTTCGAATTTTACAAAAGCATTATCCCGTTTATTTTGAGATCGGGACTGATAATCCGTTTCTGAAATTATATAGTCGTCGCCGATAAGCATATTATCATCGAGTACAGAATCATCTCCAAACAAGAAAGAATCTTTTTCAACCTCGGAATCTTTCTCATTTATTATATTATCTTCCTTATTTCCATTCTGTTTATACTGATTTAAGTCATTAAATTCTTTCAACCGCTTATCTGCCCCGGTATACATCGAACGGAATTTTAAAAAATCGAAAATATGATAATTACTTCCGGCCCTTTTCGATTTATAAATGATCGGTCCTTTACTTTCCAGTCGTATCGCTAATGCGGTTAAAAGAAACACCGGAGATAGAACAACAAGGGCTCCAAAAGAAAAAGCAATATCAAATGATCTTTTCCATAAAGGTAATTTAAACCCACATATCTGATCCTTTTCATTTATGTTCTGTTCCTCCTTTCGATTAACAAAACAATTTCGCAAAAAATCTACCTGTTTTTGAAAATCATCTTTATTTACAGTAGGAGAAACCGTATCGTTAAAACCATATTTAAGATATAACGAACACTCTTCTTCTTTTAAACCAGAGGTAACGAGTACAAAATAAGCAGTAGGAATATCTTTTTTGATACGACGTATATAATCAAAGTTTTTCGCATTATTGTCTTTTTCCCACATAAAAATGCTAAAGAAATCATTATTTGCAGATTTTAACAATTTCTTCAGATCGGACGCAAAAACCTGAGTAAAAACCATTTCCCCAGCAGATAATTGTCGAAAATGGTCTATAGTCTCTTCATTTTCACCTATATATATAATCCGATTCGACATCAGGATACTATTTTTTTAATTCTAATTTTAAGCTCGATAGGATTAAATGGTTTTATAATATAATCCTCTGCACCATCCTGAAGTAACTTTATTCGCTCAGAAGTACTGTCTTCACTGGACAAAATAATAACGGGAATAGATTTTAACAGTTGATTATTTTTTACATAGTATAAGAATTCGTCTCCTCTCATCTCAGGCATCCGAAGATCTGTAATTATAAGATCGGGTAAATTCCCCTCCAGCAACCATTGTATCCCTTTTATCGCATTATCGAAATATATTATCTCGAATTCTGAAGAAAGATATATAGAAACAATTTTAGCAATAGTTTCTTTATCATCAAGCAATAAAATTTTTTTCATATTACTCGTGATTTTATTTCTCTCCGGTTTTATTAAAAATAAAAATTAATGAATTGGATACTGGAATATCATCCTCTTTGAAGGAATGCAATACATAAATTTTACTCATAACACCTCATTTAATATAGACACCTTATTTTTTACAAAGATAATCAGAATGAAGTATATTTCCAAATGAATTTATAATTTGTTGCTAAAGCCTTTAAAAGAGAAATATTTTGAACATTTTAGAATAAGTTTAAGATTAAGGAAGCGATTATGAACAAACTAAAAAAACTTTGAACTTATACCTTTTATAATGCAAAAAAACTTAGAAAAGGAGAAAAACCACTTATCTGCCTTAAACAAAAAGTTCACATCTTAGTTTATATGGATATAAAATACTGAATGGCTATATATTTATAACGTATGAAGATAATAAAACGAATAAAAAACGGATATTTTCATTCGTAACAATTAAACAAAATAGCCAGTCGTAATTTTCGCGTCCACATATACCGGCCACAACCTACGAGCTTTGAACCGTATAAGGATAACGAAATAAAATATCCGGAAATACTAATATTAAATTTTTAGATATGGGGAAAAAGCATGTTTTAGTTTTAGGCTGTAATTTCGCAGGTCTGACGGTTGCAAGATTTATTCGAGAGCAAGCCAAAGACAATGTGAAAATCACGGTGATCGATCGTAAAAATTACATTAACTTCATTCCGAATATTCCTATCGAGGTATTTAATGGACATAATCCGGCCGACAATCTTGAATTTATGTTTGAAAAATTCCTTAAACATGACAAATCGGAATTTATACAAGGTGAGATAGAAGAAATAGACCCAGTTAATCGAAGCGTCACGTATAAACCCAATGAAAGAGACGGTTCTCCTTCTGAAAAAATAAGTTATGATTATCTGGTAATAGCCCTCGGAGCACGCTTGGCATACGATAAAATTGAAGGTTTCGAAGAATACGGTCATACATTCTCCGATACTTTTTACGGAAATAAAGTACGAGAATATCTCTACAATGAATATAAAGGCGGTCCGATAGCAATCGGATCGGACAGATTTATACAAGGGAAAAGCCCTAAACTGCCGAAAATTCCTGTTGCCCTGGCCGCTTGTGAAGGGCCTCCCGTAGAACTCGGTTTTTCATTTGCCGACTGGCTTAAACGCCACAAACTCGGAGACGCAAAAATAATTACCTTATTCACTCCCGCTAAAACAATTGCAGAAGATGCCGGTAAAAAAATCCTCAATCAATTATTACCGATTGTAAATAATATGGGATTCGGATATATAAACGACACCGTGGGCATAAAACGTATTTACAAAGAAGGAATAGAATTTCGGAATGGAAATTCACTCGAAGCGGAATTGAAAATCGTATTTCCAAACTGGGAAGCACACGAATTTATGAAAGGACTACCTATTGTAGATGATCAAGGATTCGTAGTAACGGATCTTTACATGAGAAATCCCGACTATCCCGAAATTTTCGCTGTCGGCGATGCAGCTTCTTTAACGGTTCCCAAGCTGGGCGCTATAGGACATATGCAGGCCGAAATCGTTTCAAAAATGATCGCTAATGAGGTTGGTGAGAAAAAAGATGTCGATCCGCTTAATCCAATGGTAGTCTGTTTCGGAGATATGGGAAGTCACAAAGGATTTTACATGCATACCAACGAATGGTGGGGAGGAGATATCAGTGTACTTAAAATGGGATATACCCCCTATCTGCTTAAAATGGGATTCAAAAACATGTATTATACTTTGGGTGGGAAAGTTCCGAGCTGGGGAATTCCTCTTTCAGAATTTGTCGCAGACCATACCCTTGTATAATAAAAAACAGGTCGGAGAAATTATTCCGGCCTGTTTTTATTATACCCAAATACATCGTTAAAATTCATCCTCCAAAATAACTTCCCAACCGTTCACGAATATACTCACGGGATAATTTCCATCGAATATAATCTCTATCACAAACTCATGATCATAGGTAAAATTTACCTTCGGATTTGCACTCAAAAGAGTACCGATAAGGTCTTCACTATAAAAAACCTTTCCCGTATTATCCATTATTAGTAATCTGCTCTGTTTTTCCGGTATAAGTTTCATCACGGTAAAATCTGCCGTAACTTTTTCATCCGACTGTTCACCAAAAGGATACTCAGGTTTATATTTCAAAAGAACATCATCATGAGAAGTTCCGTCATAATTGTATAAACCGTTCCCTGCCTCTATCACAATATTACAACCCGAATCTCGATCGATACCCCGTGCGATAACACGAATATTATTAGTTAGTTGATCCAAATTAATTGATACTGTTTTCTCTATACCGGGTTCTATTTTCACGACCCCATATGAACCGTTATGAAGAAGAGAAGGGCGTACCGATACTGAATTATCGATTTCCCTGTTAAGTTTAAGTTTAAAATTTTCAATCCGGGTTACTTTCGGTATGGGAGTAGTTATTTCATAATTATTATTCAGCCCTACCCAAACGGCAAACTGATAAGCACCTTCGGTATATGGCAAACGAAGACGATAAGAGTCGTCGATAACGGCATTCTCATCGTCGATTCTACCGGTAAATACACCTTGATCATCGAAAATAAATACCGAAAGCCCCCGAGTCCCCGAGTCTACACTTCTAACCTTTGCAGGTAATACCGAAACATAATTAAATGCCAATTGTAGTCCCCCTTGATCACAGGGAGGAAGATGTTCGGCAATACAGCCGCTCATCATCCCCACCCAAACAATGTATATGATCGCTAAAGAAATTTTTTTCATTAGAGACTACCTGCTAAAATATCGGTATACCTGCAATTAAAGATCTTCATCGGATTCCACCACTTCCCACGGATTTATCTCGATATCAGCACCGATCCATACATTTTCACGTATAAGTTGACCATCATCAAAGTTATCGGAAGGATATCCGAGAGCTTGTATAGAATTTAACGTTATCTTGTAATACTGATTACGATATATGTTATATGGGGCTTGCGGAGATACAGCATTGGCATTCACAAATATGTGATAGTAACATTTCCCATTCGTATACGTATTTTCTCCTACATCATAAGGCCCTGTTAACGGAGGCATTCCTGCCGCTTTATTTATAGCAAGTGTAGCATATGTAGTAGCTAAATCATCAGTCGCGAAACAATTGACCTTACCATCGTCTGTTCGTACTGCATAAAATGTAGTTCCGGCAGTTCCGGGATTATCCACTGTTTCGAAATCAGCCGCAGTAGTCGGATTATCGACTCCCGCCTTTAATTGGAGGATCTTCTCAGGCATAAAAGTGCCGCTTACCGAAACAAAAGTCGCCTGGTCGACTTGCGCATTATCCCTAACATAGCTAAAAGCATTTTCGGTCGCATAAGAAAAAACAGTAGGTACTACTCCATTTTCATTTACAGCTAACTCATCGGTTCCTCTCGTAAAATCAGAATTGGTAAAACGATCCCAGTTATAATCTTTGATAAGGCCGCCATCTACTTTTTGTACTAAATAAAATTTATTATTGAGATTTCTCCACCCGAAACTAAGGTTAGTAAGTGTACCCCCTCCGTGTACGACAAAAGCGGGGCCTTTAAACACCGCGGCTTTAGCAACCGTACGTGTAACATTTATAGGAAGATGTGCCGCCTGAGCTTCAGCCTCTGTATTATAAAAAGATGCAGCAGAGGTAATCGATGGGTATTGAGTATTAAACATCACAAAGCCGTTTATCCCGTCGGATAAAGCCGCTACCGACTGGGCCAATTCATTATAATTGAAAGCTCCGAATCCGAGATTATAAATATAATCTACTATCGATTGGTTCAAATTAACTCCTACGAAGATATATTTATCGCTTTTTTTAACTTTAATTGCCTTTGTGGTCACCCATTCAGAGGTTGAACCCGGCTTTTTAGTCAACGAACCATCTGCAGTATTGAATTCTGCGACTGTAGGCATATGCGGAGCAAGAGCATCATAAATAAATACATGCAATTTTGTTACAATATTTTCCGCATCGCTACCGGCATCAGTTTCTGCTCGCGATACCCCTGAACGAAAATTGGTGTTAGTAGGAATTTTAAACGAAAAAGAAGCATAAGCGTCAGGAAGATTTTCGTCTGTACCTCCTATCCCAAAATCAACATTTTTACTATTATCATCGCTACAGGCAAAAAAAGCGAAGGCAATCATCATTAAAAAAAATAATTTACTTGTTTTCATTACTTTATTAATTAAATATCCGACACATAAAATCATTCGCTCTTTTAATAATAAAAAAACTTATGATTGTACTTACAACAATTTGTAGAGGCAATATGTTTTTACTATAAACATTTCCTTCATAAAAAAATCCTGTTGACAGGAGAACGAAAAATGAAACGACTATTAATTTTACCTTTTATTATTTTATTATGGTCTGCATGCACTGAAGACCATTTGGGAAACGATAACGATATATGCACCTCAATCGACAGAGATGAATCAGTAATCAGGTTTACTGTTGTCACTCCAGGAGCTACTGTCTACAGCAGTTATTCCCGTTCGGGCCAGTTAGCCAATACAACTCAACCCGAATCGGTCATCAACGATATTCAGATATTAGTATTCGAAGCAGGTAAATATCTTTATAGAGTCCCGGGAGCTTCAATTACGACAAACGATAATCAGGCCTCTTTTACAGCAAGACTCAAAGCAAGTTCAACAGCGATAAAACTAATGATTTTGGCAAATGTTACTCATGACATTATCGACAACGATCCTCTGCCCGAAACTTCAGAAATCGATATAAAAAAAATGCTTACCCGATCTTTTACAGCCGACGGTATTACTTCTCCTTTTCCCATGTACGGCGAGTATACTCTTTCCAACGGTTTGTCGGGAGGAACATTAAATAACATCGGAACCGTAAAAATGCTTAGAGCTATTGCAAGAATAGATATACAGGCAGGAGAAGTAACAAATTTTAAACTTAGCAGCCTGCAAGCTTATCGCACTACCAATAAAATACAATTTATACCCAACCAAAACACAATAATTGTAACCGCCCCCAGCATTCCTCTCGACGCTTCCGCTTCTGTCGCAACAAACTCATTACCGATAAGCGGAACCTCATCAATTTCACAACTGTATCTTCCGGAAGCCGCTGCACCAGCATCAGGAGAGGAAACGAAAAGCGCCTGTTGTATCGTCATCGGCGGGTATTACGGGACAGACCTTACGCCTACTTATTACCGAGTAGATTTCAATTCGGAGAACCAAGACGGTACTTTCGGACAAATTTTACGCAACCACCGCTACATATTCAATATAAAAAAAGTTTTGGCTCCGGGCTGGACTACACCTGTAGATGCAGCCAACAACAAGTCTTCGCAAATACAGGTAGAAGTACAATCATGGGAAGATAGCACAACAGATATGTATTTCGACGGGGAACATCATTTCGGACTTTCAACCCGTGAAATTCAGGTTGCCTACAAAGAGAATTCATCCGCTAAAATCAATGTGAGTACCGATATACAAGATTATTCTCTGCAATGGGTAGATAACCAGAACAATCCTATAGGAACTCCGGCAACATCGCTCAACAACAGCGAATTCAGCGTCGTAAAATCGTCGGATGGTTCTATAATCACAGTAACAACTTTACAGGCCAACCTGTCGACCGATACGGTACGCACCCGAAAATTTTTGGTAACTGCCAACCGTTGGAAAATCATAGTAACGATAAAACAAACAGAAAAAAAGATAATTACCCGCATGATTAATTTGATTTCATTTTACGATGGCCTCGGATATTTGGGAACAAATCTGATTTTACCGAAACAATCGGCTGAATCCAGAGGACAAGGATTATACGGAATTCTGTCAAACACTAAAAACTTCGGGCTTACGGGTACGGTAGAATGCGGAGGTTTCAACATGATCAGGAGTAATGTTTCGGCGAATAATCTTTCCGAGCTATTTTTTTCGACAGCCGATGTCGTATACGTAAATTATATGTCGACCGGTTCGTTCGGAATAACAGATTCTAAAAATGTGCACAATTGGCTAAAAGCCAAGAAAAACAGAGTACTTCTTGTAGCTATCGATGGCTCGGGTATTAATATCAACCTGCTGAACGAATTATTGGGTGGTATAACAAATATTTCATGGTCTCAAACATCCACAAATTCCTTCCCGGTAGCCGGTAAGTCCTCCAGCAATTATTTTACTGATGCAGGGCCTTTTACCCAATCGCCATATACTCCGATATCGTCGGATTTCAAATTCAGATGTTACGATTCATCGCACGGAGAAATAAAACCGGCAGGATCATCCGGAATAACACCCCTGCTTATGAGCCCTGATAATACCAATATCGTTCTCGGTTTCGATCTCAACAAAAGAATCGTTTACGTTGGAGATATCGATCTATTCTCAGCTTCATCAGGAGGTACTGGTACCACCGATAATTATATAAAAAATACGACAGGAGATATAAATAATAACGCATCGAAACTCATTGCGAATCTCTTTGCGAAAATTGTAGAAATCGTATTGAAAGAATAAACTTTCGACATAACCGATGTAATGTACATAATACTTTTCCACCACAAAAATTTTCGAAAACTCTCATCATCTAACTCTTAAACTCAAACAAATAAGGTTTTATATTTATTATCAAATAAATTAGTATCTTTGTAAAAAGATTAATTCCGAAGCACGACCCATTACAATCATGCTTTGGATTACGACCTTTAATGAATAAATAATAATATACAACAAACAGCAACCGACATACGGGCTTTCGTGTTGGAAAATGAATAGATGAATATAGAAAATAATATTAGGCTGGGCTTATTATATGTTATCTGAAAAGAAAGATACTACATATATAACACAACCTCATAAGTTTTTCTTTTTAGTTGCAAATGCAGAGACTATTTTCAAGAAAAAAATTACTATTAATCTGATTATCAAACATAATCAAAAAATAAAAAAATAGCTTATATTTATAAAAAACGATAAAAAGGAAATACACGATCCTTTTCTTTTGAAACTTTTTTTTGATAAATATGTCGAATAAAAAACTTTACCTCGACCAAACATAATAATATAAGGTCGCTTTTTAATTTGATTGATGGAATAGTAAACTGAAAAAAATATTTGCATTTGTCATTTCGAAAAAAAGTCATATAGCTCAAAATAAATTTCAAAGTGAAAAGAAAAAATCATATCGTTTAAATTAATATTAAAAAAAATGAGAACAACTCTTTATTTATTTACACCAATTGTCGGATTTATACTTCTGACAGGATTTCGTAGCAAAACTTCCGAGGAATCTCTTCAAATAATCACGACAGAGCAACTTCGGGTAACACCTGTCCAAAATTCCAAAGCCTTTCCTGATGCAACCCTAAAAGTACAAGATATCCAAACTGAAGAAACAACTTCACCCGATTCCGTTTTCTTCAAAATAACTTATAACATCACCAATTTTATACTTACCGAATGTACCGAAGATCCTAATACACACCAAATGGCCAATTCACAAGAAGGCCAACACATCCATTTTATTATAGACAACCACCCCTATGTCCCTCTGTATAAACCAGAACACAAAATAAAATTAAAAAAAGACACAGAACATTACCTACTGTCTTTCCTTTCCCGTTCATATCACGAATCAATTAAAGAAAAGAATGCGTTTGTACTGAAGCATTTTAAGATAAATCAAGACGGTAAATATCAAGAATTGGCAACACCTCCATCTCCTATGCTGTTTTACAGCCGACCCAAAGGCGAATACTCCGGGAAAGATACACATGCGGTATTATTAGATTTTTATCTCTTAAACACCCAACTTTCTGAAAAGGGTAACCGAGTAAAAGTGGAAATCAACGGGAAAAGTTTCTTGCTGAATCACTGGCAACCCTATAAAATAGAGGGTTTGCCATTGGGAGAAAACAAAATAAAATTAACTTTAATCGATGCTTCGGGCCAGCCGCTGAATGGAAAAAATACATCTGTCGAACGAACAATTATACTAAAAGAGTAAATAAAATAATACTTTATATCCTGATTTATAAATAGGAGGAAGAAAAACAGCGAATTGTAGGCTTAAAAAAGTAACAAAAATTCGACGACAAAAAATGTCACCTATCGGGACACCGGATACCCCCTAAAACTGCCTTATTTTGCCTGTTTGCCTAAAAACAGAAAACCCTGAAAGTCATTAACTTTCAGGGTTTTGCATCTTTTTTCTTAAGGTTTTGGCGGTGCGGACGGGACTCGAACCCGCGACCCCATGCGTGACAGGCATGTATTCTAACCAGCTGAACTACCGCACCAATATTTTATTTCAGGGAACTCTCGTTCTCAATTGCTGTGCAAAGATAGACACATTTTTCGATTCTGCAATAGTTTTACGAAAATTTTTTATTCATAATTATTTTGTACATTTGTAATATCAGGAAAGGGAAATATCCCCATCTCAACCAATAAAATTCTCACGATCATTAACTATCTGAGCTATAATAATATGAAAAAAACACCTATCGACCAGACCCTTGTCGAGGCCGCTATCATAGAAATGAATTTATCTGATTTCGGAAAAGCAACCATCCGTGAAGTAGTAGCAATAGCTTCTAAACTGGAAAAATCTACCGGAAAAGAATTTATTCATATGGAAATGGGAGTACCAGGATTACCTCCGGCACAAATCGGAGTCAACGCAGAAATCGCTGCTTTGCAAAACGGAGTAGCGTCTATTTATCCGGTTATAGATGGACTTCCCGAGCTAAAAACAGAAGCGTCTCGCTTTATCAAAGCTTTTACCGATATCGACATACATCCACAAGGCTGCGTTCCGGTAGTAGGATCGATGCAAGGAACTTTCACATCATTTCTCGTCGCAGGACAATGCATACCGGGTCGTGACACGATTCTCTTTATCGATCCCGGTTTCCCAGTACAAAAACAACAAATTACTGTATTAGGATATAAATACGAATCATTCGACGTTTACGATTATAGAGGAAAAAAATTACACGATAAACTCGAAAGTTATTTAAAGAAAGGCAATATAGCCGCTATTATTTATTCAAATCCCAATAATCCGTCATGGATATGCTTGAATGATGAGGAGTTAGAAACTATCGGCTCTTTAGCGAACCAATACGATACGATCGTTCTCGAAGATTTGGCATATTTTGCTATGGACTTTCGTAAAGATCTTTCTACTCCTTTTAAAGCACCTTTCCAACCCAGTGTAGCCCGTTTTACCGATAACTATATTTTATTGGTGTCCGGATCGAAAGCTTTTAGTTATGCCGGACAAAGAATCGGAGTCGTCGCCATTTCCGATAAACTTTACCACCGAAAATATGCCGGTCTGAACAAACGTTACGGCGGAGGTACTTTCGGAAGCGTTTTTATACATCGTGCACTTTACGCGATTTCATCGGGAGTCAGCCATTCGGCGCAATATGCTTTAGCAGCCATGTTCAAAGCAGCCAGTGACGGAAATTTTCGTTTTATCGATGAAGTAAAAGAATACGGTCGCCGAGCAGAAAAATTAAAGGATATTTTCACCCGACACGGTTTCCATATCGTTTATGATACCGATCTAGGCGAACCTGTAGCCGACGGATTTTATTTTACAATCGGGTATCCAGGATTATCGGGAGGAGAACTGATGAAGGAACTTATATATTATGGAATCAGTGCCATTTCATTAATTACAACCGGAAGTAAACAAGAAGGAATAAGAGCCTGTACATCATTTATTAAAGAAAACCAATATGATCTGCTCGAAGAAAGATTAAGCATATTTGAAGACAATCACCGGTAATATTTACTAAAGATGCTGAAAATCATTCATACTGCCGACTGGCATATCGGACAGACTTTTTACGGATACGACAGAAAATACGAACATCGTATTTTTTTCGACTGGTTACGGAATTGCATACACAATACCGAAGCCGACGTATTGCTGGTTGCCGGAGATGTATTCGACAGTCCCAACCCGTCGGCCGATTCTCAGGAATTATATTACCGCATATTAACCGAACTGCATTTTGAAAATCCTCAATTACAGATCGTCATTATAGCAGGAAATCACGATTCGGCAGGTCGTATAGAGGCCCCCCACCCCATACTAAAAAATATGAATATACAAGTACGGGGAAGTGTAAAAAGAACCAGTGATGATATCGATTACGAAAATCTTATCATACCGTTACGAAACAGATCGAATACTGAAAAAGCATGGTGTTTGGCCGTTCCTTACCTGAGGCAAGGAGATTACCCTTCTACCGACAACTTCGAAAATGAAAATACGTATACGTCAGGCATTAAAAATCTGTATCGTACTCTCAGCCAAAAAGTATCGAAAATACGGAAACCGGGAGAAGCAGTTATTGCCATGGGACATTTGCAAGCGACCGGATCTGAAATATCAGAAAACGACCCTTCTGAACGCAGCATTGTCGGTGGTCTCGAATGCGTGCCTCCCGAGTCATTCGATTCAGGTATAAACTATACAGCATTAGGGCATCTGCACAAAGCCCAACGAGTTTCAAACCGTAATCACGTACGATATGCAGGTAGCCCACTTCCTATGTCTTTTGCTGAAAAAAATTACAAGCAAGGAGTAAACCTGGTCATTTTCGAAGAAGAACAACCGATTTCTATCGAAAGAATAGAATTTACACCTCCGGTCAGGCTCATCTCCCTTCCCGGAAAACCTATGGTTCCAGAAGAAGTCTTAAAAGAAATCGAACTACTCCCCGATGGAGACAAAACAGCCGATTCTCCCTATCTTCAGGTTAATGTATCGGTCATCGAACCCGACCCGGCGCTAAAATTTAAAATCGAATCGGCTCTTGAAAATAAAGCGGTACGCTTAACATCTATCATTACATCAAACCCGACCAACAACGGAAATGGCACATATGACTACAATCCTGAATCACTGCAAGATATACACCCTCTCGATTTGGCGGAACGTATTTATTTAAAAAGAAATGGAGAAACTATGCCTGATGAACTGAAAAGCCTCATACAAGATATAATTAAAGAGATTTATCATAAAGGTGTAGAAGAATTATGAAAATTTTAGCGATACGAGGGAAAAATTTAGCATCATTGGAAGGTACTTTCGAAGTTGAATTTTCCAAGGAACCCCTCCTTTCGGCCGGTCTTTTCGCAATTACCGGCCCGACCGGCTCGGGCAAATCGACACTGCTCGACGCTATATGTCTTGCATTATACGATAAAACACCGAGATGTAAACAGCCTCGCAATAACGAAAATATCACCGACACTGCCGATCGTATCATCAACCAGAAAGATACACGCAACATCCTGAGAAAAGGATCTTCTGAAGGATATGCTGAAGTAGATTACCTTGCCCATGACGGACAACAATACCGAAGTCGCTGGTGGGTGAGAAGGGCAAATAATAAGCCGAACGGAACCTTCAGAGTGCAAGAAATGAGATTATTGAATCTTACTACAAATGCAGAAATATCTGGTAAAAAAACAGAAATTATTCGTAAAAATGAAGAGCTGTTGGGGCTTAACTTCGACCAGTTCACCCGCACCGTATTATTGGCACAAAACGAATTTTCTACATTTCTGAAAGCTCCGAAAGAAGAAAAAGCCGAATTACTCGAAAAACTTACCGGAACTGGCATTTATACGAAAATATCGATCGCCATATTCGATAAAACTCGTGAAGCAGACAAAGAATACACTCTCGTATCTGAGAAAATAAAAGGATTAAATCTTTTGTCCGACGAAGAATTATCAGGATATATACAAGAGCATGAAAAGCTCGAACACCAGATCACCGATACGGAAAAACAAATAACAGAATTACAAAAAAAATCGGAATGGTGGATCGAATTACAACAGTTAAATCAAAGTATCAATGATGCGGAAGCCGAGTTGAAGACAGCAAAAGAAAATGCAATAATAGATATAAATCGTAAACAAATTCTCTCTTTAGCCGAAGATGCACAAAGTATCAGAGATACATATCGAAATCTGATAAAAGCAGAAGAAGATTTGAAGTCGACCGATGCTGAAATAACAAAAAAAGAAAATGAAAAAAATCGTGCCGAAGATTCTTACATAAGAATAAAAAACAAATTCGAAACTTGCAAAAGAGAAGCAGAAACCAAAACAAATGATCTCAACGAGATAAAACCAGAATTGGGAAAGGCAAGAAATCTCGATGCCGAAATCAAAAATGCATTATCACGACAAAAAGAAGCCGAAACACAATTACAAATCGCAGTCGATAAAACAAACCGTATACATATTTTACTTCAACAAGAGAAAAAAAAGAACCAGCAACTTTCTTTCACATTAAAAGACTGTCAAAATTGGTTTATGAAACACGATAAATATCAAAAAATCGTTGCTCACTCATCTTTCGTCATCGATACTTTACAGAACCTTAGAAAATTACGCACAAAACAGATAGAAATCGGAAATAAACTAAAAAATAATAATACAGAACTGCAACGTTCAAATGAAGAAATTCCGAATATTGAAAAAGAAATAAAAAGACAAAAAGAAATTCTTACCGTAAAACAAGAAGAAGCCAAGAATCTTGAAAACAAGATAAAAAGATTCAATGTAGAAGAAATAAGGAGAGAAAAGGAAAATATTGAGAAATTACGGGATACAATTGCCGACGCTAAAAATATTTTCGAAGAAACCATTTATACCCAAAAGGAATATACTGACCTGTTAAGACAAAAAAACGAACTCGAAAATCAACAAAAATCATTCAACAACAACATACAAGAATTCATAAAAGAAGAGTCGAATAAAAAAGCGGTTTTTGAATCAGCTAAAGCTATATATGAAAATGCACTTTATGCAACACACGAAACAGCTGCTCGATTACGATCCGAATTAATAGAAGGAGAACCATGTCCAGTATGCGGGAGCCGGGAACATCCGGCACTTCATATCGAAAAAAAAACTATCGACAAAATATTCGGGTTATTGAAAAATAAATACCAAGAATCTGAAAATGAATATAATATAATAAGACAAAAAACTGAAAATATCAGATTACAATCTAAGTTTACAGAAAAACAACTGAACGAAATAGAGTCCGCTTTAAAAACAGCGGAACGGAATAATCGAGAATCATTATCTAAATGGACCGATATAAAACAATCAGTACCCAGCCTTCCCGAAGACGTCAAACTATCGGAAATATGGTTTTCAGATAAAATAAAAGAAATTACATCTGAAATTCTCAAACTATCGGAATTATGGAATAAACATACGGAATACTCCGAAAAATTCAGAAATTTGCAATCGAGAATAAACGCCACTTTAAATGATATTTCTGAAAAAGTTTCTCTATCAGGACAATTAAAAGAAAAAAAAGCATCTTTAAGAGCAATTACAGATAATCTTATCAAGGAGAATTTTGATATAGAAAATAATTTAAAAGAACTGGAATCTAAAATAGAGAATCTCTTCGATAGTAATAATTGGCTTCAAAAATGGGAACAAGCTCCCGAAGAATTTGAAAAAAGTATTATCACATTAACCGAAAACTGGAAATTACAGGAAAACTTACAAAATGAAACCAAAGAAAATATCGCTCGTTCCGAAGCTGAGATAGAAAACCTCGATACATCTTTATCGGAACAACAAGAAACAGTAAATAGCCTGACCAAATTAACCGACATACGCGTAACAGAATCAAACAGATTCATCGAAGAAAGAAAAACAATCCTGAACGGCAAAGATGTCGATGAAGTAGAAAAAGATTACGAACAAAAAAAGTATAATGCCGATAAAGCATTGAAAATACAAGACGAACTTTTACGAAATATCGACAATACATTAAAAGAACTATCGGGCAACCTCGAACAACTTTATAAAAACAAAAATTTACAGGAAAGTAAAATAAAAAAAGAAGAAATCTCCCTAAAAGAATGGATAGATCGTTATAATCTGAGCCATGCTCAACCAACCTGCCGTACAGAAATATTTTCTTTGCTCGATAAACCGATCGAATGGTTAAATGAAGAAAGAAAATATTTCAAAAAACAATCCGAAAATATTATTTCATTACAAACCCGAAAAAACGAACGGGAAAAAAACCGTATAAATCATTTTCATTCTGCTTTACGCCCCGATACCGATAAGGAAACGCCTGAATATCTTGATAATAAAAAAAACGAAATATCCGAGAATCGACGAAAAGCAACCAATCGATACACCGAAATCTCGGTTCTTCTACAAAATCACAATCGAGAAAAAGACCGTTTGAAACAATTTGAACAGGAATTAAACGAAAAATTATCGTCTTTTGAAAAATGGAATAAATTAAATACTATTTTCGGATCTGCAAATGGCGATAAGTTTAAGATTATCGCACAAGGATATACATTAGATACCCTTTTAGGATATGCCAATCGCCATTTAAAAGATTTGGCCGGCAGATATCGCCTCGAACGCATCCCCGATACCCTCAACCTACAGTTGATCGATCTCGACATGTGCGACGAGATAAGAAGCGTTTACTCTCTTTCAGGCGGAGAATCATTCCTTATTTCATTAGCCCTGGCATTAGGACTATCATCATTTTCTTCGAACCGAATGAGTGTAGAATCACTTTTTATCGACGAAGGCTTCGGCGCACTCGATTCGGATACTCTGCGTACTGCGATGGAAGTTCTTGAAAGGTTACAAATGCAAGGACGCAAAATAGGTGTTATATCTCATGTGCAGGAAATGAACGAACGTATTGCAGTGCAAATACGTGTTTCTAAAAATAACAACGGAAAAAGTAAAATAAAAATCATCGGATAAAACTCTAAATCTTTATAAAATGAAAATACGGAATTTTATTATCCCCATTATACTCTGTTGTTTGTTTCCAAATTTATTTACCATATCAGCCGATAAAGAGGACCAGCAAAAAGCAGTATTTAAAAATGCTGACCAAATTTTCCGACCCAACCCGTTATGGTTTTGGAACAATAGTAAAATCGATAAAATCGAAGCCGAAAATCAGCTAACCGACTTTAAAGAAAAATGCGGTTATGGCGGAGTAAGCATACTGCCGTTCGGAGACAAATTTTCTCCCGAATATTTGTCAGAAGATTATTTCGACCTATACGGAGATATTATCAAAAAAGCAACGACTCTACAAATGAAAATGTGGATATATGACGAATACGGTTTTCCCAGCGGAAGTGCCGGTGCATACAACGCCGACAGTTATAGCCGCTTTGGAGAAAAATATCCCGAACACACCTTAAAGAGACTCGACAAAACAGAATATCGACCAACTCCCGGTAAAAACTTTATAACTGAATTATCTCAAAGTAAATTAATGGCCGCAATAGCTATGGATACCGTTACGATGCAACGTATCAATCTAAAAAGTTTTATAAACAACCACCAATTAATTTGGAACACACCGAAAGGAAATTGGAAAATCATGATCTTCACTTGCGAAAAAGGATCGGATAAAATTGTCGACTATCTCGACCCTACAGCAGTACGCAAGTTTATCGCAATGACACATGAAAAATACTACAAAAGATTCGGAAAATATTTCGGAAATACTCTCGTAGGAACATTTTTCGACGAGCCTACCCTGTATCGGGAAAACGGCCGTTGCTGGACAAAAGATTATAATGAAAAATTCGAGAAAAAATACGGTTTCTCTCCTGATTTATTATATCCTGCTTTATGGTACGATATAGGGAAAGAAACCCAAAGTGCGCGTAATTACCTATTTGGATTCAGAGCCGAACTTTATGCCACAGGATATATGAAAGAAGTAAATGACTGGAGTCATAAACACGGACTTTTAGCAACGGGACATCAAGATAATGAAGAAATTATCAATCCCGTAGGCACATCTGCCGATTTGATGAAATGTTTTAAATACCTCGAGGTCCCCGGAATCGATAAAATAGGGGGAAATCGCCCGACCGAACGGTTTTACAAAATTATAAGCTCCGCTGCCAATAACTGGAATCATTCGCTGGTCATGTCCGAAACCTACGGAGACATGGGTAATATATCTTGGGAACAAATTTTCTCGATCGCTATGGACCAATATTCAAAAGGGATTAATTTGCTTATCCCCCACGCTGTATGGTATGATACCGAAAAAGTTACATTTCGCCCCGAACTATCACATCGCAATCCCCTATACTCCGATAGCCTGAAAGCCTTTACCGACTATCTTACACGATTGAATGTATTATTACAAAACGATGCACGAACCGTAAACAATGTGGCTGTCCTCTATCCCATTCATACACTGCAAGGGGAACACTATTTCGACGGGCCTCTCGGATATTATAAAGGAGGGGTAGAAATACCCGATATGGATTATATCGATCTAGGAGTCATGCTAACCGATAAGCTGGGACGTGACTTTTCGTACCTGCACCCCGATGTCCTTTCCGAAAAATGTTCGGTATCGGGAAAATCGGTCCGATTAAATAACTCTGTACATTCCGGAAACTATTCTTATCTTGTTTTTCCATCCTGTAAAACGATATCTACTGAAAATCTGAAAAAAGCAGTTCAATTCTATAAATCAGGAGGAATTATCGTCTTTACAACTCAGCTTCCATCGAAATCAGCTGAAACAGGAAACGACACATTCGTTCAAAACACAATAAAATCTTTATTCTCGGATTGCCGGAATATCGGCGAAAACGGAAAAATCTCAACCAATAAAAAAGGAGGAAAAGTATATTATATTCCGACAATAACAGATCGAATATTCAGTCAAATACTGAATGATAGACCCGATGAAATCGAATTTAAAGGAAAGCCTTTACGTCACATACATAAAACCTCAGATAAAACGGATATTTATTTCTTCGCTAACCCTTCGGCAGAATCTATAACTACCGAAGTCATTCTTAACGATAAAAAGAATACGGAATTATGGGATCCTCATACAGGCACTATCGAGAGAGTACCCAACAAAAATACGGTCAGACTGGTTCTCGAGCCTTACAAATCTATTTTTATCGTTACCAAACAATAAGGACTATAACCACGGACGGAGTACTTTCTCTGTATCGGCCCATAAATTTTTCCGATACGGATGATGAAGTATTTTTGAAGAAAGGCGTATAGGGCGTTTACGTCCCCAATACATCCCCGAAATATTTTCCGGGACATCCCCTATAATCAATCGTAATGTACGACTAATTCCTTGCTCTGGCGAAAGGATCAGCGGTCGAAAAAAAATATCGGTTAACGGATCGAACCACCGATGCATAGTGATAATACCGGTATCGACGACTCCCGGATCAACTGCATTTACCATAATTCCGGAATCCCCAAGCCGCTGAGCGAGTTCAAGAGAAAACAATATCAATGCTTGCTTCGATGTACTATAAGAACGGAAACGATCGTAATTGCAAACATCAGGGACAAACATATGCTTTGAGACTTTTCCCAAACGATAAGTACAAGATGCGATATTCAATATATGTCCGCCTCGAGGGATCAGTGGCAATAAGCGGCATGTCAATAAAAAAGGAGCCAAATAATTTATCCCGAGATTCTGTTCAAATCCATCTTGAGTGAGCAAAAAATCACGGTTCATAACACCGGCATTATTTACCAATACCGATACCCTAATATTTTCTTCATCCAATATTCCGGTGAACGAAATAATTGAGTCGAATGAAGAAAGATCTAACCGGAGCAAACGTACCCGATCGGGACACCCTGCTGCTAATTCACGATAAACAGGCTCGGAACGAGGCAAATTACGGCATGCCATAATTACCCGATATCCTCTTTTTACAAGACTTTCTGCAAGAACTCGCCCCATACCACTATTAGCACCGGTAACGACTATCCATCCGTTACAATCCATATCGATATAACTTTGAATGACGTTTTACATATCGTATCATAAATGAGGGTATCGCTTTTGCCAGAGGTAGAAACAAATAATTAATTACACCGGGAATAACACAACGCTTTTTTGAAAACATTGCTTTAAGACCTTTACGTGCCAATCGATCAGAAGGCATCAATACTCCTAATCGTACCCCTAAACGCATTAATTTACGGCTTAAATGATATAAATTAGTAGCAACTCCTCCGGGACACACGACTGTTACTCCGACTCCTTTATCATATAACTCATTATAAACTGCTTTCGATAAGGTTATAAGGTATGATTTCGTTGCAGCATAAACCGAAATTCCCGGATACGGTAGCCAACCGGCCATAGAAGCCATATTCAAAATATATCCTTTTCCTCTCGAAGCCATTTCCCGACCGAAAAAACGACAAAGCATAGTAGCTGTCAGAATATGAAGATGCAACAGAATAGACAAACGATCTTCATCGACATCGGTGATATCTCTGAAAAAGAAAATCCCGGCATTATTAACAAGAATCTCTACCGTTATATCATTCTCTTTACAATAACCAAAAAGCTCGATAGCTGCATCCGGGGCAGATAAATCTCGGAATAAAGGCTGAACTTTGACTCCCGATTCAGAAATAAACATTTGTGCCGCATCTTCTATCTTTTCTTTCTCATTGCTTACTATCAGTAAATCAAAACCTCTTGCCGCTAACTGTCGGGCATATTCGTATCCAATCCCTGAACTCGCGCCCGTTACCAACGCAACAACACATGAGTTAACGAGACATTCCATCTTTTTCTTTAATTTTTTCTATTTCATCCCTCAATTTTCCAGGCAAACTATCCAAATGTTTATAACATGCCATTTCTCGAGAATACATACGTGCAATACAATAATTTACATGATCGCAGCCACATTTACGTTCATTCCCATCTTTCATCCGATTAACAAAATCAGGCTCATTTAATAACGCGCGTGCCATAGCTACAAATTCGAATCCCGCATCAAGTACCATATCGATTTTTTCCCGCGTAACCAAACCTCCTACATACACTAAAGGTAATTTCAATGCTTCCCTGAATTTTAAAGCATCTTCATAAAAATAGGCCTCTTTGAAGGGCTCGACCGGAATCATAAAACGTCCGCACAATTTTACCCCGTATTTCAACCACCAGGGATGCATATAATACGTCATACTTTTTAAAGGCATTTCTCCCCGCATAACATACATCGGAGCTTTACTCACAAAACCGCCGCTCAGAACAAGAGCATGCACGCCGATACGCTCGAGAGTACGACCGACTTCAAGAGCCTCATCGATTTCCATCCCCCCTTTAAAACCGTCACGCATATTCATTTTCACTAAAACAGCCATATCTCCTTTGGCCGCTTCCATCGCTTCCGATATACATATCTTCATAAACCGCATACGATTATCGAGGCTACCACCGTAATCATCATGTCTATGATTGGTATAAGGAGAAAGAAATTGACTTATTAGATAACCATGGCCAGCATGCACTTCTACCGCATCAAAACCGGCTTTCCGAGCTAACCGCACCGCATCTCCAAACTGACGAGCCATAGGTGCAAGTTCGTTTTCACGCATTCCCCTGACCCATGTAGGAGAGTAAATATTAAATCCTGAAGAAGCTGAAACCGGTATCTGACCCGCTGTCTTCCAATGCGACATATTGCCACAATGTCCTATCTGTATCGAGGCTGCGGCCCCTTCTTCATGTATAGCATCGGTAATATGCCTGAGTCCCGGTAGAATTTCCTCTCTCAACCATAACTGATGATCGAAAGAAAGACCGCTTTTCGTTACTGCCGCATAAGCCAAAGTAGTCATGCCGACTCCTCCGGCAGCAACGCTACGGTGATAATTATACAACAAATCAGAAGGTGCATTTCCGGGGCACATCCCTTCAAAAGCAGCCGCTCTTATGGTCCGGTTTCTAAGTGTAACAGGCCCAAGTTTTTCAGGCGTAAATAGTAGTGAATTATGCATTGTAAAAATTATTCTCAGGTATTAATAAACAAAAGGTATAATTCGTTTCCGTTTTTTCTGTATAAATTCCTCCCCGAACATTTCCTTATAACGACGATAAATACTATTTGCACGAGGCACCAAATTCGCAAATGTCCAGATCGCAAAAACCGCACCGGCAGGAGACCAAGTTAAAATGGCGAAACCACACCACTCAACCACTTCACCGAAATAATTTGCCGAAGTTACATACCGGAACATACCACCTTCGGGCAAATAATGCCGCGTATCTCCCGGTTTTCTCAAATTACGTATAATAGAATCGGAATGAATATTAATAGCCATACCCGCAAGGAAAATACAAATACCCACCCAAAATTGCGGAGTAAGCAACCAGTACAAATCATACATACCAGCAGGTGAAATATAAAATATCCAACCACCTTGCATAAGAGCATTTAATACATTAAAAAACATCCCCATGAGAATAATTCCTATAGGCATAGAACTTTTACCTTTAAGTAAAAAAGGATATATAAATGCTCGATTTAAATAATGTAATTGGAATAAAAAGAAAAATATAAGACAAACGATATCGGTACGGCGAGATGAGAAAAAACAAAGAATACACATGATGATAAATACAGGAGTTTCCATAATCATCCAACCAATACGATTATTTATATTCGGGCCCCACTTCCCGTCGCGCAAAATGCCATATCCCGCTTTTACAAAATATAATGTGATAAAAACAATAACGGCAATTCCCGCCATAATCCAAAGGAATAAATAATAGCGTTCTTCCATATATGAAATTCATTTTGGCTAACTCGTACAAAGATAAAAAAATAACCGCAATACAAAACTTTATAATTGAAAATAGTTTTTTCTTCTATAAAAAAAAGTCTCTGCATCTTTGAATAGAACAAAGTGCAGAGACCTAATATACTACGAGAACACAAAGTCTTTTATCAGAAAGTTACACCAAGACGAAAACCAATATTATTCAATCCGTCAAGATTATAAATCAACACATCCGATTTATTCGTGGCATAACTATAATATAAAGCAACATGGAAACCGAATGATTTATCGGGAGTAGGGAATATCGACATACCTACTTCGGGAGATACTGTGAATCCCCAACTATCGTCTTTCATCTTATATACATTATAATAAGTCGACATACGGGCATATTCCGCACCCATTTTCAATCCTATATAAGGCTCTACAACATACGTTTCGGGAAGGAAACGATAGCGGAAAGCTGCTCCGAAAGGTAATTGAAAAACAGAATGCTGCTGATCCATAGTAGCTGCCGAATGATCGTTAAGTTGTATGGTACGAGTAGGAATGTATTCATTATTGGTGTGGAATGAAATAAAAGCACCGATACCGAAATTAGGCAGCACATAATAACCGCCTTCAAAATTCATACCCCAGCCACTGGCTTTATCGGAAAATTTATTGCTCAATGGCGCATTGAACTGCCAATCGACATGTGCATATCCGTTATTGGCATTCTGTGCATTCACCCCAAAAGGTAAAGCAGCCAGACAAAAGGCTGTAGCCAAAACAACCTTTGTACATATATTCTTAATACTTTTCATATCTTTATAACAATTTTATTTTTTCAAATACGGAGACTGTACAAATGCCTGATTTACGGCTTGAATAGCAAGCTGAGTATTCACATGATTCGAACCAGAGAGCAACCCTGTCATATAAGCATCCCAAATAATCGGTAATTTTTTACGAGCATCGGGTTCATCGATTTGAAGTTTTACCATCTCTGCCAAAAGAGAACCTACATTATAACCATATACTACACGGTAGGGATAATACCATCCACCCCAGCTTCCCCAATACCAAGGATACCAGTAACCGGGATAATCCCACCACCAATAAGGATCATTATATCCGGTAAAGTAATGAGTATCTTCCACATAACTAAGTTGTAATCCGAGATCAGCCTCGTCTTTCTGATCGGTACGAGTATAACCGCGGGCATCCATATTATCTACAAAAGCATCGATAATGCTCAACGCATTTTCGTCTTTCCAGTATTTGGCTTCTTTACTTTCTCCGATAAGTAATATACTGTCCGGAATGTAATATTTGACGAAAGAGCCAAAATTCTCAGTCTTATCGTAATCGGTGTAGACAAGGAAACTGTCATCGAGTTTACCCGTATCGGGCTCTTTCTCACACGACGTGAATAAGAGTGCAACAAATAAAAAAGGAATTAATCTTTTCATATTCTTTCTTTTTAAAAGATTATTATTAGAAAATGTTCTTGTTTCAATAACAATACCGTTAACGGAAAGTTTAATATCAGCTGTTAATAAGTTTTAACGGAATTATTATAATAACTCCTGTTTTAATATGACTTTAACTAAAATACAGCCTAAAAACTCATAAAAAATCGGGTCGAAATTTGACCGGTTTATGCCATTATAAATTCTAATCATATTTATTCAGCATCAAAAATCCATTTAATTAATGAATGAACAAAAATAGGGTTGCAAAATATATAATTTATAAATTCAGATCAATTACATAAATGTTAAATTTTAGATGATAATATGTTAATTTTTACAACAAACAGCAAAACATTAAAAAATAAGAAACGAGCTTACTCAAAATTTCTTATCTACAACAAAGAAACACATTTTCTGACAATTAGCATATAATCGTCTGAATCCTAGAAAATAAATGAACCGATATCAGATTATATCGAAATATTCATATATTTGTACTCGAAAATCGATATAAATAAATATCCTCTTTCAATAAAAAGTCAGAAAGAAAACCCGAATCGAATGAGTCGTAATATCAAAAGCGGGCATATCACTAAAACCTCCGGTATACATTAGACATTATAAATTACTAAAAAGAGCATAAATTGCAATCTCCACTTTGCAAAATTGCTTTTTTTTTGTACATTTGCGCCATATATTAGTATTGCAGAATGGAGTCATTTTACAGGACACATAAATATCTGGTAGAACATGTAAATTCTCCTGTCAAAAGAGAATTAATGAAAGAAATCGACTGGAACAACCGGCTAATCGGAATAAAAGGAAGCCGGGGGGTCGGAAAAACTACATTTCTGCTCGAATATGCAAAAGAAAACTTCGGAACCGACCGCTCATGTTTATATATAAACCTCAATCATTTATATTTTACAGAACGAAGTTTGGTCGACTTTGCAGATGAGTTCAGAGTAAAAGGCGGTAAAACCCTGTTGATCGATCAGGTATTCAAATATCCCGACTGGTCGAACGAACTAAAATACTGTTATGATAATTTCCCCGATTTGAAAATTATCTTTACCGGCTCTTCGGTTATGCGTCTTAAAGAAGAAAATCCGGTATTGTCGGGATTAGTAGACTCCTATAATTTGCGTGGTTTTTCATTTAGGGAATATCTCAACCTCATGGCTGGTACGAACTTCAGATCGTATAAATTGGAAGAAATATTAAAAGACCACGTACATATCGCATCAGAAATATGCTCACGGGTAAAACCGTTAGCTTATTTCCAGGATTACCTGCACCACGGCTTTTATCCGTTCTTTCTCGAAAAACGCAATTTTTCCGAGAATCTGATAAAGACCATTAATATGACTATGGAGGTCGATATCTTATTTCTTAAACAAATAGAACTTACGTATTTGCCCAAAGTACGTAAATTACTTTATTTACTTTCAGTAAACGCACCTTCAGCGCCGAATGTAAGTCAGCTCAGTAAAGAAATACAAACTTCCCGAGCTACAGTCGTAAATTACATCAAATACCTGAAAGACGCCCGGCTGATAAATATGCTTTACCCGGTTAATGAAGAATTTCCTAAAAAACCGGCCATGGTTTATATGCATAACACCAACCTGATGTATCCCATGCGACCGTCACAAGTTGAAGCACAAGCTGTAAGAGAAACTTTTTTTTACAATACATTACATAAAGATAACCATCTGAACAAAGGTGAAAAAAACGCCCAGTTCCTGGTAAATAAAAAATATAATTTCAAGATAGAAGGAGAAAATACAAGAGGACGCAATAATCCCGATTTTTATTATGTCACCGATCTGATCGAAACAGGAGGTGAAAATAAAATTCCGCTTTGGATATTCGGTCTTTTATATTGATTACCATATCAATGAATAATTAAATTTTTAAATCATCAAATATAATTTAGAATATGACCAAACAAAAAAAAATGTTAACCTGTGATGGTAACCAAGCAGCTGCACATATCTCATATATGTTTAGCGAAGTCGCTGCGATTTACCCCATTACTCCCTCTTCGACTATGGCTGAATACGTAGACGAATGGGCTGCCGCAGGACGTAAAAACATCTTCGGCGAAACTGTTTTAGTACAAGAAATGCAATCAGAAGCCGGAGCGGCAGGTGCTGTTCACGGTTCTTTACAGGCCGGTGCTCTAACAACAACCTATACAGCATCGCAGGGATTGTTGTTGATGATCCCCAACATGTATAAAATTGCAGGAGAATTTCTTCCCTGTGTTTTCCACGTATCAGCCCGTACCATTGCGTCCCATGCACTTTGTATTTTCGGAGATCATCAGGATGTAATGTCTGCCCGCCAAACCGGATTCGCAATGTTGGCTGAAGGTTCGGTACAGGAAGTTATGGACCTTGCCGGGGTTGCTCACCTTTCGACGATTAAATCACGTGTACCTTTTGTTAACTTCTTCGACGGTTTCCGTACTTCACACGAAATACAAAAAATCGAGATGCTCGACAACGAAGACCTGGCTCCGCTTATCGACCAAAAAGCCTTGCAGGAGTTCCGCAACCGAGCTCTTAATCCCGAATCTCCGGTAGCCCGCGGTATGGCAGAAAATCCCGATACATTCTTCCAACACAGAGAATCTTGTAATCCTTATTACGAATCGGTTCCTGCTATCGTAGAAGAATATATGAACGAAATTTCAAAAATTACCGGACGTAAATACGGTTTGTTCGATTACTACGGAGCCGAAGACGCCGATCGCGTTATTATCGCTATGGGTTCTGTAACGGAAGCTGCCCGTGAAGCTATCGACTATTTGATATCGAAAGGAGAAAAAGTAGGTTTGGTTTCGGTACATTTGTATCGTCCTTTCTCTGCAAAGCATTTCCTGGCAGCTGTTCCCAAAACAGCAAAACGCATCGCTGTTCTCGATCGTACCAAAGAACCGGGTGCAACTGGAGAACCTCTTTATCTCGATGTTAAAGACGTATTTTACGGAAAAGAAAATGCTCCTGAAATTGTCGGAGGCCGTTATGGACTCGGGTCGAAAGATACGACTCCGTCTCAGATCCTTTCGGTATTCGAGAACCTGTCGTTACCCATGCCAAAAAATAATTTTACGATCGGTATTGTAGACGATGTAACATTTACTTCTCTGCCGCAAAAAGAAGAAATCGCGTTAGGTGGCGAAGGCATGTTCGAAGCTAAATTTTTCGGATTAGGTGCCGACGGTACGGTAGGAGCTAACAAAAACTCAGTAAAAATCATCGGTGATAACACCGACAAACATTGTCAGGCATATTTCTCTTACGACTCTAAAAAGTCAGGTGGCTTCACATGCTCTCACCTTCGTTTCGGTGATAACCCCATTCGTTCTACTTACCTTGTAAATACGCCTAATTTCGTAGCATGCCACGTACAGGCATACCTGCGCATGTATGACGTTACCCGTGGTTTACGTGAGAACGGAACGTTCCTGTTAAATACAATCTGGAGTGAAGACGAGCTGGCAAAACACCTACCTAACAAAGTAAAACGCTACTTCGCACAAAAAAACATATCGGTTTATTATATCAACGCAACGCAGATCGCTCAAGAAATCGGATTAGGAAATCGTACCAACACAATTTTGCAATCGGCATTCTTCCGTATTACCGAAGTTATTCCAGTTGATCTTGCTATAGAACAGATGAAGAAATTCATCGTTAAATCTTATGGAAAGAAAGGCGAAGATGTCGTAAATAAAAACTATGCTGCTGTCGATCGCGGTGGTGAATACAAAAAATTAACAGTTGATCCGGCATGGGCCAATCTTCCCGATGACGAAGTGGTATCGAACAACGACCCGGCTTTCATCAACGAAGTAGTACGTCCTATCAACGCACAAGACGGAGACCTGCTTCCTGTTTCGGCATTTAAAGGAATCGAAGACGGTACCTGGCCTCAGGGTACAGCTAAATACGAAAAACGCGGGGTTGCGGCTTTCGTTCCCGAATGGACTCCCGAAAACTGTATTCAATGTAATAAATGCGCCTATGTTTGTCCTCACGCTTCGATACGTCCGTTCGTTCTCGATGCAAAAGAACAGGAAGGTGCTAACTTCCCCTCGATAAAAGCTGTAGGTAAAGCTTTTGACGGAATGACTTTCCGCATTCAGGTAGATGTACTCGACTGTTTGGGTTGTGGTAATTGTGCCGATGTATGTCCGGGTAACAAAAACGGAAAAGCACTTGCCATGAAAGCGCTTGAAACCCAGTTAGATCAGGTTCCGAACTGGAACTACTGTATAGAAGACGTGAAAAGCAAGCAACATCTGGTAGATGTCAAAGCCAACGTGAAAAATTCACAGTTTGCTACACCGCTCTTCGAATTCTCAGGAGCATGCTCTGGTTGCGGTGAAACACCGTATGTAAAACTTATCTCACAACTTTTCGGTGACCGCGAAATGGTATCGAATGCAACAGGATGTTCTTCGATCTATTCTGGTTCTATACCTTCTACTCCTTATACGACTAACGAAAAAGGCCATGGCGTAGCATGGGCGAACTCATTGTTCGAAGACTTTGCAGAATTCGGTATGGGTATGGTTCTCGCCGTAGAAAAAATGCGTGAACGTCTCGTAAAACTGATGACACAAGCCATAGAAAGCGATTCTTGCCCTGCCGACCTGAAAGACCTTTTCACACAATGGATTGCCGATAAGGAAAACACCGACCGTTCGATCGAACTCGAAGCTCAAATCACTCCGATCGTAAAAGCCAATGCCGATAAATGCGAAATTTGTAAAGAAATCGCTTCGCTATCGAAATACCTCATCAAGAAATCACAATGGATTATCGGTGGTGACGGCGCTTCATACGATATCGGTTTCGGTGGCCTCGATCACGTACTGGCTTCAGGCAAAAATGTAAATATACTCGTTCTCGATACCGAAGTATATTCCAATACTGGTGGGCAGGCTTCAAAAGCCACTCCGGTAGGAGCAATCGCAAAATTCGCTGCAGCCGGAAAACGTATCCGTAAAAAAGATTTGGGACTTATCGCATCTACTTACGGTTATGTATATTGCGCTCAAATTGCTATGGGAGCCGATCAGGCACAAACCCTAAAAGCGATACGCGAAGCCGAAGCATACGACGGACCATCTATTATCATTGCTTATTCACCCTGTATCAACCACGGATTAAAGAAAGGTATGGGTAAATCGCAGGCCGAAGAAGCTGCTGCCGTAGAATGCGGATACTGGCAATTATGGCGTTATAATCCTGCTCTCGAAGAAGAAGGAAAAAATCCGTTTACATTAGACAGCAAAGAACCTCAATGGGATAAATTCAAAGACTTCCTCAAAGGAGAGGTACGTTACGCTTCCGTAATGAAACAATATCCTGCAGAAGCCGATGAACTTTTCGACGCTGCAATGAAAAATGCTAAATGGAGATATAACAACTATAAACGTTTGGCCAAACAACAATGGGGTGTAGAACAGGAAGATTAATCTTCACCCGACATTCTAAAAAAGACAGGGAGTTATCCCTGTCTTTTTTATTTCATTATATCCATAATCTTACCGTATTTTATTATATTTGCAAAAATGACAATCAGTAATCGATTGTCTGAGAAATATTTCATCACATTACCTAATAACCAATGAAAAAAATCTTATTTGCAGCATGCTGCTCCCTGTTGATGGTATGCCCTTCTAAGGCTGCCAATTCCGGTAAAGATCAACCGATATACCAAAACAACCGGTATCCTCTGCTTACAAAACCGTATATGGAACTTCCCTTAGGAGCGATTACTCCTACCGGATGGTTAGAAGAACAACTCGTTAGAATGCGGGATGGCCTAACCGGAAATCTCGATGAGATTTATCCACAAGTCATGGGACCCCGTAACGGATGGCTGGGGGGAGATGGCGATGTATGGGAACGCGGCCCGTACTGGATTGACGGTCTCCTGCCGTTAGCATATATTCTAAAAGACAAAGAGATGATCGCGAAAGTACAACCGTGGATCGAGTGGACTTTAGCATCTCAAAAAGAAAACGGTTACTTCGGCCCCGATACCGACCGCAGTTACGAACCGGGATTACAACGGGACAACTCGAAAGACTGGTGGCCTAAAATGGTTATGCTAAAAGTAATGCAACAATATTACATGGCAACGCAGGATAAACGAGTGATCGATTTCTTAACAAATTATTTTAAATACCAACTTGAAGAACTTCCCCAAAATCCCCTTGGCAGATGGACATTTTGGGCCGAACAACGTGGCGGTGACAACCTTCTCATCGTGTACTGGTTGTATAATATAACCGGAGATAAATTTTTACTCGATCTGGGTGAACTCATACACAAACAAACATTTAACTGGACCGATATTTTTCTCAACCAAGATCATTTATATCGCCAAAACAGCCTGCATTGCGTAAATCTGGCACAAGGATTTAAAGAGCCGGTTATTTATTGGCAATATAGTAAAGATCCCAATCACATCGATGCTGTAAAAAAAGCAGTTCGCACAATAAGGCATACAATCGGATTCCCGACCGGATTGTGGGGTGGCGACGAACTATTACAATTCGGTAACCCCACACAGGGTTCTGAACTTTGCACTGCGGTAGAAATGATGTATTCTCTCGAAGAAATGCTGAAAGTTACAGGTGATGTACAATGGGCCGACCATTTAGAACGAGTTACCTACAATGCGTTACCTACTCAAGTATCAGACGACTTTAAAGGGCGCCAATATTATCAACAAGTAAATCAAGTAACGGTGACCCCGGCATTCCGTAACTTTACTACTCCTCATGACGATACCGATATTCTTTTCGGTACACTTACCGGATATCCATGTTGTACCTCAAACCTGCATCAAGGATGGCCGAAATTTGTACAAAACCTTTGGTATGCGACTGATGATAACGGAATTGCCGCTATGGTATATGCCCCCTGTAAAGTTACGGCAAAAGTAGCAGGCAATATAATGGTGAATATCACAGAAACAACAAATTATCCATTCGACGAAAAAATAAATCTGAAACTTTCTTTTGCCGATAAAAAGACTAAATCGGCTGCGTTTCCGGTTCATTTCAGAATTCCCGAATGGTGTAAAAAACCAATAGTACGGCTCAACGGGCAAGAAGTTTCACCTGAACTCTTCGCAAAAAATACAATGCGAATCAATCGAGAATGGAAAAATGGAGATAATATAAGTATCGAATTTCCGGCAGAAGTCAAAGCCAGCTATTGGTATAATAATGCAGCCGTTATCGAACGTGGACCTCTGATTTATGCCTTGAAAATGGATGAAAAATGGGAGAAAAAAGATCTTCCTGAAAACAGAAAAGGCCAATATGGAGACTGGTATTACGAAGTAACTTCCAATTCACCATGGAACTACGCCCTTTTGAGCCACAATCTACAGAAAGAAAATATAGCTAAAGAATTTATTGTTGAAAAGAAAGAAACAATAAGTAATTATCCGTGGACAGCTACCGAAGCTCCTATTGTAATAAAAACAAAAGGAAAAGAAGTTCCCCGATGGAAACTGTATAATGGTATGGTAGGACCTATCAATTATCTGACCCAACATAATAACGATGGCGGTGAAATAAGAGACATACAACTTATTCCGTACGGGTGTACCACTCTAAGAATAACTGAGTTTCCAGTACGATAAGCAATAAAATAACGATCAATAAAAAAACTCCTGCGATTTTATCGCAGGAGTTTTTTTATTGCCTACTCTCAGCAAGAACACCCATTAATAAAGTAAAATACGACATACAGGAGTTAAAAATTTAATCAACAGGTCAGTATCTTTTCTGTATTTTAATATCAGAGCCAATATTCCATTCCAAAAAATAAATACCGAAAACGGGTATGAAATCATAATAAGAAAAACAGGACACTCAGGAGAAACGAAGACCAGCATTAGAGATATCCTAACAATGCGACCAATAGAGCAAATTCTGTTGAATATAGCCACAACCATATATACATTAGTATTCAGTAAATACCAAACGCTATATTATTTATTTCTATACTTAATTTTCATTATTCATCTCTTCAATAAATAATACTTGCAATAAACTATTTTTCATATCAAAAAAGAACAATAATACGACAGAATAAAGAAAAATTCAGAGATTACTTTGCCGTATTTTATAATTATGCAAATCACAAATAAACAAAAGTTTAAAAAATAAGCATCAAATATCGCATTTTGCTACTAAAACCGATTTTAAAAATATTTTTGTTGTTTTTATCAACAAAATACTTGCATTTATAATAGATTTTATTGTACCTTTGCATTGGAACGAAAGAACCGTATGATTATTCAATACAAAACGGTTTCCAGTAAGAATAAAATATTAAATGAATTATAAACTATATAATAAAGTAAGAATATGAATGTACAAAATGTTTTAAGCGAACTCAAAAGACGCTTTCCCAACGAACCTGAATATCATCAGGCGGTAGAAGAAGTATTATCGACCATTGAAGATGCCTATAACGAGCATCCTGAATTCGATCGTTATAACCTGATCGAAAGACTTTGCATACCCGATCGTATTTTCTCTTTCCGCGTAACCTGGATCGATGATAAAGGAAAAGTTCAGACAAATATGGGCTATCGAGTACAACATAATAACGCCATTGGCCCGTATAAAGGAGGGATCCGATTCCATTCTTCCGTCAATTTATCTATTTTGAAGTTCCTTGCTTTCGAACAAACATTCAAAAATTCATTAACAACATTGCCTATGGGTGGCGGTAAAGGAGGTTCCGATTTCAGCCCGAAAGGAAAATCAGATACGGAAATCATGCGTTTTTGCCAGGCTTTCGTTACCGAACTTTGGCGCCATATCGGTCCCGATACCGATGTTCCGGCCGGAGATATCGGTGTAGGAGGACGAGAAGTCAGCTATATGTATGGCATGTACAAAAAACTGGCTCGTGAAAATACAGGAACATTTACCGGTAAAGGTCTCGAATTCGGAGGATCTCTCATCCGCCCGGAAGCTACCGGATACGGCAATGTCTATTTCCTTCTCGAAATGCTGAAAACTCGCAATATCGATATAAAAGGCAAAGTAGTCGCTATCTCAGGATCGGGTAATGTAGCACAATATACAGCAGAAAAATTGATCAGTCTGGGTGCTAAAGTCATTACTATGTCCGATAGCAACGGTTATATCTACGATCCGGATGGAATCGACGAAAAGAAATTGAAATATATTTTCGAACTGAAGAATCTTTATCGTGGACGTATTAAAGAATATGCTGAAGAGTTCGGTTGCAAATATGTTGAAGGAGGCCGCCCGTGGAGCGAAAAATGCGATATTGCGATGCCAAGCGCTACACAAAACGAACTCGACGGAGACGATGCACGACAACTTATCGAAAACGGTTGTTTTGCTGTATCTGAAGGGGCTAACATGCCTTCGACTCCCGAAGCGATTAATCTTTTCCTCGAAAAGAAAATTCTGTATGCACCCGGAAAAGCCGCAAACGCAGGAGGTGTATCGGTCAGCGGACTCGAAATGACACAAAATGCGATTAAACTAAGCTGGACCGCCGAAGAGGTAGACAACCGATTGAAACAAATTATGTACGACATACATACACAATGTTGTCGTTACGGTAAAGAAGCCGATGGCTACATAAACTATGTAAAAGGTGCGAATGTCGCCGGATTTATGAAAGTTGCAAAAGCAATGATGGCTCAAGGTGTACTCTAAAAAATAAGCCGTAATTCACTATAAATATTAAAAACGCAGGTAGGATATAATCTTATCTGCGTTTTTTATAAAACCGTAAAATACGATTGACTCAACAGGATTTTCAATTATAAATTATTCTTAAATCACCATTAATGCAATACTAAGATAGCAATTTATTCCTATTTTTGCAATTTCGAGTTTACAATTATACATTTACTTAATCATTATTCTTTTTCGACATGAAGTCAAAAAACTTGAAATTCGACGAAATAAACGAAGGTTTTACGATAAAAGAAGCCATTGAAGAAGCAAAGCGATGCTTAAACTGTAAAAATCCAGCTTGTATCAAAGGATGCCCTATCGAAAACAATATCCCACTATTTATCAATCAATTATCTATGGGTAACATGGGAGCAGCAATACACATTATCAATGAAAAAAGCAACTTGCCTGCAATTTGCGGCAGGGTATGCCCACACGAAAAACAATGTGTTGGTCATTGCGTACTGAATGCAAAAGGAATGCCCATAAATATCGGTAAATTAGAACGTTTTGCCGCAGATTTCGACGAAGATATGGGGCTTATTAAAGAGCGGCTACCCCAAAAAGGTCGAGGAAAAGTCGCAGTGATAGGTTCTGGTCCGGCAGGACTTACTGTTGCGGGAGACCTCGCTCGAGAAGGTTTTAATGTCGTAATATACGAAAGTCAGCCCGAACCAGGAGGAGTTCTGATGTACGGTATTCCCGAATACCGTTTACCAAAAGAAGTCGTAAAGAAAGAAATAAAAAAGATAGAAGCGCTTGGAGTTACATTTTTTACACATACCGTTATTGGAAAGAACATTACCGTCGACGATATCTTCGAACAGGGCTACGATGCCGTATTCATAGGCTCGGGCACCGCCCTACCCAAAGCTCTCGAAATACCCGGCTATATGGCAAAGGGCATTATACAATCATCCTATTTTTTACGTATGGTAAATTTATTCAATGCGGGAAATATAGGACGAGAAGAAGTCCCCGTAAAAACAGGAGAAACGATAGGTGTAATTGGCTGTGGAAATGTAGGTATCGACGCTGCCCGTACAGCATTACGTATGGGAGCTTCAAAAGTAAAAATAATATATCATCGCACAGAAAAAGAAATGAGCGCTTTAAAAAGCGAATATGAAGAAGCAGTAAAAGAAGGCGTAGAGTTTCTATGGAATACAAATCCGAAAGAGTTTGTGACTGATGATAAAAATATTTTACGAGGAATCAAAGCTAAAACAGCCAAAGGTGAAAAAAAATTCACTTTGGATAGAATCCTTTTGGCAGTCGGTTCCCGCCCTGCCAACCGTATTGTTTCCACGACATCGGGTATCGAAGTAGATAATGCAGGATATGTAATAACCAAAGAAAAACCCTACGGAATGACAACACGTAAAGGAGTATTTGCCGGTGGAGACGTGGTACATACACCCCAAACTGTCGTTCTGGCAATGAAAGAAGCCAAACAAGTAGCCAAAGGTATCGCCCAATATATAGATGCAAAAAAATTACTTGAAGAATAATTCCCTTCTGTTAATCGTACCTTATATTAAAAAAATCGATAAAATAAATGCCGGTAGCTTAAATATGCGACCGGCATTTATATAAATATATCGTAAATAAAATTAGTCTTTCACCTCCAATTCATCGATCACACGACGTGCGCCCACATATCGTTTCGCATAATACTGGGAATTACTCGAATCTTCACAAATCCCTTTCGAGCAAGACGCATGAATAAATTTAAATCCGCCCTCGGGTAATACTTCAGAAACCAACCCTACATGACCGATACGGGACGACCCCGAATTACGACCTTTAAAAAACACGAGATCTCCCGGCTGAAGTTCATTTTTCTCCACTGCTTTACCCTGCTGGTACTGAGAAGAAGATGATGAATTCAATTTAAGAGAAACAACCTTATTGAAAACATAGCTGGTAAATCCCGAACAATCGAAACTCCGAGGACCTTTACTTCCGCTTCTGTAAGGGCGTCCCTTCAATGAATAAGCATAACTTAACAAGTTTTCGATAATATCGTTACCTTTTTTATTTAATGACGGTACTAAAGCCTGTACCATAGATGAAGCCTTTGCCAGTTCTTCGATACTATATTCAAAAGGTTGTTTATTTTTAGGTGGATCCTGAATGAAATTCGCGGCCGATATTTCATTGTCAACCGAAATAAACGGACCACAAAACATGAATGTAAATATCAGGAATAATGCAGTTTTTAAATACGAATTTTCCATTTTTATGGGTATATAACTTACATGCACCTTACAAAATTAACCAAATATTTATACAAATGCAAACTGAAAACTCATTTTTAAAAACAAGAGAAATTTATTTCAACTTATTAACGAATCTGCAAATTCATCGGATAAAAAAATGCGAGAATTAGTCGAGGCTTAAATATCTTCTCCGAGTAGAAAAATATCTAATACCGGTTAAAATGCTTCATTAATATTAAACATAAAACCGGTACATTTTTTTCCGAACCCCAAATCGAGACGAACATTCACACGCTTTTTAAATTCCCATCGGTATCCGAAACCGAAATTAGGCAGTGTATGACGCCACTCAAAAGTACGAAAATCTTTATAAACATTTCCGGCTCCCGCCCATATGGCAATACCGTTACGACGCCAGATATGCTGACGCAACTCTACCTGGAATTCGGTAATATTATTATCCCGGTACTGCCCCTCATAATATCCGCGCATCCGGTAAGCTCCCCCCAAACGAGACATCATTGTCCAAGGAACCGACTCGCCATAATTGAACTGAGCATGTATATCGAAGGCAAGGATACCGCCATTCCACACTTTCTTAAAAAAATCAGCGACGAAATCGGTACGGTAAAAAACATTTTTATTTCCTAAAAAACCGGGATAAAGATTCTGTTCGAGTTTCAGATATACCCCTTTATACGCATTAGTTATATTATCTCGAGTATCGTATTGTATCGAAGCTCCTACACCATAAGAAAGGGTCTTATATGATTGCCCCCGAAGTAACTCTGGTTTAGAGAAATCTTTCCCTTCTACATAATCGAAACTTGCCGAAGGGCCGGCATATAACCCTTTTTTTATTCTAAACAAAAAATCGACCTTGATCTGATTTTGCAACCTCTTATAATTACTCTTATTATCTTTATTAGCCCCATCGTTATATCCCATCCCCCAGAAGTAACCAGGAAAAGAGAAAAAATAAAGATTGTACAATAACCGATATTTGTCCTTGGGAAAAAGATGCGTTCCCTTTATTCCTAATAAATAAAAACCGGTGGTTGAAACATCTCCGTAAAGCGAAACGTTAGAGGGAGGCATGATCGTATCGTGAAGATCGGTCGTATAAAGGCCGGCGGCAACCAAACCGATACCGAATTGCGTATCGTTAGAATAATGCGGACCGCCGATAATACTAAAATCGAATTTTTTTCGGGGTTTCGGTTTATTTGCATCTGCAAAATAGCCTATAAATTTCTGCCAGGCATTACGCTTTTGCACTGTTGTATCAGGAGAAATACTTATCGTCGTATCGGGTAAATGAACATTATCCGTAATCATTTTTTGCGCCGTAACCGACATACATAATAATCCAAACAATAAAATAGTAAGGAAATGCTTTACCCACTTCATTCTTTATATATAAATATATATAACCACTTTAGGACAGTCCATGTTCGCATAGGTCCTAATTACCTCAATCAATAATCGGAAATACGTTTAATTACAGGGGGCAAAGGTATGTAAAAAACTAATGCGTTATAAAAAGTTTTATCAATTTCTATCATTTCTTTTATATTTTAAATAGTAGCTTTCTTTCGTAATTCTCATTAAAAGCAACGATTGAAATTAATAAATGACAGAATCTCTATTACAGCTTAATCCCTTTAGCCGCTTAATATAAAAGAAAGAGTAAAAGAATATCAAACTTATAGGCATGGAATAACTTTCCTGTTTTTTAACTGTTTTAATACCTTTTTTTGCCAGTAAATAAAAGCCAAAGCAGCAAGGATTCCACCTACATACCCGATATACGAAATAGAACTATAAGTACATATTCCACCTCCAATCAACGTGCCGCATCCTATCCCGAGATTAAAAATTCCTGAAAATATCGACATAGATACAGGTGTAGCACTCTGAGGTGAATTATTTATTATTTCTGCCTGCATAGCAACATTAAAAGCAGTAACTGCCATACCCCAAAATGCGCACAATAGAATTATTAAATATGAGTTAAAAGAAAACGGATATATTAATATTAGACAAAAAGAGACACTGAAAATTACAATACCGACAAATGCATATGGATATTTACCATAATACTTAGAAAAGAACAAACTGCCTAATATGCCTGCACCTCCGAATATCATTAAAGTCGACGTTATCCAACTGTCTTTCAGTCCGGCAACCTGTTTTAAAAAAGGTTCGATATAACTATATCCGGTATAATACGATGTCGCTATTGCAAACGAAAGTAAATATAGCCCTACTAATAACTTATTCTTCAATAATACAGGAAGCCTGTGTAATGAAAAACCACCATGGCTCGGGACTTTAGGAAGAACAAATATTAAATACAGGAACGTTATAAATGCGAAAACTCCTACGCATAAAAACGCCATTCTCCATCCGATATGCAAACCGATTATACGGCCTAACGGAAGCCCCAAAATCATCGCCACTGAAGTTCCCGTTACAATCATACTCAATGCAAGAGGCCGATTTTTATCGGGAACTATACGAACAGCTAAAGGTGATACGATAGACCAAAAAACAGAGTGAGTACAGGCTACACCTATTCGTGAAGCCATCAAAGCTCCATAATTAGCCGAAACAGAAGAAAATACTTGAAAACCGACAAACAAAACAAGTGTAAAAAGCAACAATTTGCGTAATTCTATTTTAGAAACAAGCAATATCAAAGGCAAAGAAAGTAAAGTAACAATCCATGCATATACAGAAATAAGTAATCCTGCATGAGCCTCGGTAATCTTAAAATCTTTTGCAATATCGCTTAATAAACCGATCGGTATAAATTCTGACGTATTAAAAATAAAAGCAGCACAAGTTAGACCTATTAGCGGGAACCAACTTTTCACAGACATATTATTTCCCATAAAATTATTCGAAGCATTTCCTGCTTGTCTTTATTATGTTTTGATGAATGCGGACAAAGGTATAAAATGAGCAGGAAAAACAGATTCTCATTATCTCTTTTTTCCGATTCGACAGATAAAAATAACAGAGTTGTTTTACATGCCCCCAGATATTATAAAATGGTATTATGACAATTTCCATATCGAAAATACATTCTTCTTCCTTTCATTATTAATATATTACTTACCTTTGCAATTTGTAAATCAATATTATACAATGAGCATAACGATAAGTGTAAACAATATAGTCCCACGCATCCCCGAACTACGTTTTAACGAACCTGTATTTTGGGAAATGAAAGATAATGAACAGTGGGCATTTGTAGGTCCCAATGGTTCGGGTAAAACATTATTCTCCGATATATTACAAGGTAAGATCTCGCTGAAGGAAGGTAATATTCGTTTTTCCCATAATGAAAAAACCAGTGAAATTATAAAATCGATCGCATTTAAAGACATTCATTCCTTTACCGACAGTCGTAATACTTATTATCAACAGCGTTGGCACTCGACCGAAACAGATGACGTTCCTACTATTGGCGAGATATTAAAAAAATATACGACCGGAAAAGAAACCGATCGTTTTATGCATCATTTTAACATCGAAGAGATGCTTAGTAAAAAAATCATATCTCTATCAAGCGGAGAATTACGTAAATTTCTTATTTACAAAACTTTAATGAGTAATCCTAAAATACTTATTCTCGATAATCCGTTTATAGGACTCGATGCGGCATCACGTATTCAGTTGAACAATCTATTACAGGAAATGGCATCAGTACAAGAATTACAAACCATACTTTTACTGTCCGACCCTTCCGATATTCCCGACTCTGTCACTCATATCCTTCCTTTCTTCAAAAAAAAACGACCTGTTCCCGCCACTCGAGAGGAGTTTATTAATAACAAAGCATACATCGAGCAACTATTTCCATCCGGCAAAGAAACAATATCTTTACCTGGTTCTGAAGACAGCATATCACAACACGATGTTACCTTCCGAATGGAAAAAGTAAATATAAAATACGGTAACCGCACAATTCTGAAAAATATAGACTGGGAAGTGAAAAATGGCGAAAAATGGGCATTGTTAGGACCGAACGGAGCTGGAAAATCGACTTTACTCAGTCTGATTTATGCCGATAATCCTCAATCTTATGCCAATACATTCTATCTTTTCGATCGAAAACGAGGAAGCGGAGAAAGTATATGGGAAATAAAAAAGCACATCGGATATGTCTCTCCCGAAATGCATCTATATTATACCGAAAATGTACCTTCAGTAGAAATTGTAGGATCGGGATTTTTCGATTCCATAGGATTATATCGCAAATGTAACCCCAGTCAGGAAATAACAGCTATAAAATGGATGCATATCTTCGGTATCGATCACTTAGCCCAACGCTCTTTCATTACCCTCTCATCAGGTGAGCAAAGACTCGTATTGCTGGCAAGGGCATTCGTAAAAAATCCCGATCTTCTTATTCTCGACGAACCGTTACACGGTCTCGATATTTCGAATAAAAACAGAGCGAGCCGTATTATCGAACAATATTGCGACCAACCCAGCAAAACCCTTGTATACGTAACCCATTATCCGCAAGAAATGCCAGCTTGTGTTAATCATACATTTAAACTTACTAAAAACGTTTGAACCTGCGAGATATTTTTTAATTTTGTATGAAGTACAGAAAAATTCGATCAAATTATGAGTATATTAAAACAAGGCGTTCCTGTAGGGCTGGCTTCCGATCACGCCGGATTTGAAATGAAGCAGTTCGTTATAGAGCTTTTAAAAGAAAAAGGAATCGAATATCACGATTTCGGAACATATTCATCCGAAAGCAGTGACTATCCCGATTATGCACACCCGTTGGCAATCGCTGTAGAAAAAGGAGAATGTTATCCGGGAATCGCTATTTGCGGAAGCGGAAACGGCATAAATATGACTCTTAACAAACATCAGGGCATACGTTCGGCTCTTTGCTGGACCGTAGAAATAAGCCGTTTAGCAAGACTGCATAACGACGCCAACATATGTGCCATGCCAGGACGCTTCATCGATAACGAAACAGCTCGTCATATCGTGGAAACCTTCCTTGAAACACCTTTTGAAGGAGGGCGACACCAAAAAAGAATTGACAAGATTCCATGCCGATAAATAAAATACAAAAGGGGATATCGATATCCCCTTTTATTTTATCTTTCAGTAAAAAAGTTATAATGCTACTTTCTGCGTTACTGTTCCCACTTTGACAATATAAATGCCTCGTGCCTGTATTTGTATTTCGGTAAGCCCCGGCCCTACATAAGGATTAGCGACTAATTGCCCCAATATACTGAAAACTTTCGCCTCTACCCTTTTCGGAGAACGTACATAAATATAACCGTCGCTGCTATATATTTCTATACCATCTGCATTCGCTGCACTCGCCAATCGTATCTGCGAACCGCTATCGGAAGAAACAGCCGTTTGTTTCTGTATAACCGGGTCTCCGGAAGAATTCTGAATACCAACAGGCTGAGACAATGCTGCGGCCGAGACTGCATTCATCAGACAGCAACCACATAACATAATACCCAATGCCTTTATCGTTTTCATATTCTTAATTTTAAAGAACCTATAAAAATGGATATAAAGATACGGCTTTTCCACAATAAAAAAAAGAATTCGCCGTTAATTATCGAAAAACGCTCTTTTATCCTATCTAAATATATAACAAGCCGATCATATATTTTGATTTCAGAATCTACTTGAAATTAAAAAAGATATATTTGTATATAAATAATATACTATAGACACTATTAATTATATTACCGGTGCTTTACTTGTTATCATTAGTATATTTGCATAAAAATATCCCTGGCTAATAGCAGGTTACAACTCTTTATCGGATGAAAAGGAAAAAGAAGTTGATATAAAAGTCCCGCCCGTATCGTAAGAAATAACATGATGGTAATGGGATGTGGTATCATTGCTTCACAAGCGTTACTCCACCTATTCAACTTTCAAGTATTTATCGATTTTATCATTCCTATATTCTTATTCCACATTACGGTATATATGTTATTTCAGGCTCATAAATACACACATAACACCCATATCAACCTGCTTTATCACAAATCGAAAAGTAACTGAATTATTATAGTCGTATTAACTATTGCCGGAGAATTTATTTATAATACCCGGTCATCAGAAATAAAGGTTAATGCAGACGCAATCACCATTACGGGTAGTTACGGACAAACTATCCCTTTTTCCGATATAGAATCGATAGAATCTATACCCCCGATACGTTTACGTACAAACGGATTTTCATGGATGAACGTACAAAAAGGTAATTTCCTGCTTAAAAATGATTTGCCCGCCATCCTATATTTACAAAAACCCGAAAGCCCGTACCTATATATCGTTCGCCATCCCCCCCCCTTTGTTACATATCAATTATAAAAACGACGATAAGATACAGGATATTTACAAAAAAAATATGCGTCCATACTTTACCTAAAGAAAGCATTTGAGCTAAAATCAGTTATCCCATTTATACTTACGTTTCGGATTACGTGGAAACCACCCCTTCTTTACTCGCTCTTCCTGTTCGAATATTTCTTTAATCGTCCAAAAAGAAGAAAATGCGAAGACGCCCGACAGAGCTGCGACAAGAATATTATCTACAAGCAAAGAAAGAACAATGCCACCAAGGCCAAGAACAAGAAACAACCACCAACAGCGGGTTCCCCAATAATATTCGGCTTTTACAACGACCGGATGAAATATCCCTATAATCAGAAAAGTCGAAATTCCGATAATCAGTCCAAGAAGATGCCAAGTCTGTAAAAATTCCATACCTTAACTATTTTAAATATATTTATAAAAAAACACTCCGGTAAAAACTTTTTTGCCAGAGTGTTCGCTATCTTTAAAGACCTGTCAGGGATATTACGATCATTCGCTATCGTCCTACCCTAAAAAGATCAATAATTGTTTTTCTTCCGTTCGAAATAAGCCTGAGGATGCTCGCAAGCGGGACATTTCGCCGGTGCTTTTTTCCCCTTATGTACATATCCACAATTGCGGCATTGCCACTCTATTTCTTCCTCTTCTTCAAAGAATTTTCCGGCTTCCACACGTTCGAGTAATTTCCGGTAACGAGCTTCATGTTCAGCTTCTACACGCGCTACCATACGGAAAGTTACCGCAATTTGAGGAAATCCTTCCTCATCGGCTATGCGTGCGAATTCAGGATACAACTCAGCCCATTCTTCATTTTCACCTGCAGCTGCTGCGCGAAGGTTTTCTTCTGTAGTCGAAATAATACCGGCCGGATATGAAGCGGTAATTTCAACCATTCCCCCTTCGAGATATTTAAAAAACTTTTTAGCATGTTCTTTTTCTTGTTCGGCAGTTTCCATAAATACCCCGGCAATCTGCTCATATCCTTCTTTTTTAGCTACACTGGCAAAAAAAGTATACCGACTGCGAGCCTGAGATTCACCTGCAAATGATTTCAACAAATTCTGTTCTGTTTTTGTTCCTTTGACACTTTTCATAATCGTTAAGTTTTTAAAAGTTCTTGTTTTCAATCTATTTCATATAACCCACTAATTGTAATTGTATATCAGTAAGTTCAAAACCGGAAATACACTTTTTTCCGATATATTCCCGGATCATTCGAGTAAGTTCTTCATCCCGAAAATCCAGTATCTTACGGCTATCGGCACAATAAATATGATAATGTTCACTCATATCCCAATCGAAACACATACGATTATCGGCCGTATTCACTTTACGTATCAGGTTTTTCTGAACTAAAAAATCGAGACTATTATAAATCGTAGCTGTAGAAATAGCAGGAAAAGTTTCTTTCACCTTCCCGATAACATCCTCCGGACAGGGATGCTTCAATCCGGTTAAGGCCGAATATACGGCTACCCGTTGAGGAGTTACCTTTATCCCCCGGGAGCGAAATAATTCTACTATTTTTGTGTGCGGTAACATTCCCGTATCCTTTTCTTTTGTTTTTTAACTCCGCAAAGTTAATTAGAATAATTCTAATATAGAAATATTTCTAAATATTTTTCACCTAAAAAATTTTCTTTTTCAATACCACTATTGCAAATATTTACAAATATCTTTATCTAATATCCTGCTACCATATATGCCTTGCATATTCGATACCATCATTATTTTTTCCCTGTTTTTATACATTTTCTAATATACAAATCTAATCATTTCACTTAAAAAGTAATAACAAAAAAATTTATTTGAGAATATTTAATACACAATACAAACCGACATATTCTATAAGATTCCCCAGTTATACGCATCATCTACCCCCTCCCATACGATATTTTTCCTTACTCATAATAGAAAGGCCTGTCTGTTAACAGACAGGCCTTTCTAAAAACCTATATTCAAAATAATTACATAATACCTCTCTCTCTCAATTTTTGCTGCCACTTCCATGCCGAAGCCAAAGTATCTTCCAACGATTCTTCAGCAATCCAACCCAATTCTTTATTAGCATGAGCAGGATTAGCCCAAACTTTTTCAATATCTCCTTCACGGCGACCTACGATCTTGTATTTAACCTTTACCCCCGTTGCTTTTTCAAAGGTATTTATCAGTTCCAATACCGAAACTCCTCTTCCGGTGCCCAGATTAAATACTTCCACATTATCTTTCGACTGTCCAGCGATCATACGATTAACAGCGATTACATGAGCTTTTGCCAAATCTACTATATTTATGTAATCCCTTATACACGAGCCATCGGGAGTATCGTAATCATCTCCATACACACTCAATTCCTGCCGTATTCCCATAGCAGTTTGCGTAACATAGGGCAATAAATTCTGAGGTACGCCTAAAGGTAATTCTCCGATTTCGGCCGACGGATGCGCGCCAACAGGATTGAAATAACGTAAAATGATCGACTTATAAGGTACTCCCGAATAAACGGCATCTTTAATTATTTCTTCACAGATCTGCTTGGTATTCCCGTAAGGAGACAAAGCCGGTTTGATAGGAGCCTGCTCATCTACCGGTAGTACATCGGGTTGACCATATACAGTACAAGAAGACGAAAATACAAGTGCTTCAACCCCATATTCCGGCATAAGATCCATCAAATTCAATAAAGTAACCAAATTATTGCGATAATATAATAACGGTTTCTGTACCGATTCACCGACTGCTTTACTAGCAGCAAAATTGATAATTCCTTTTATCCCTTTATTCTCTTCAAAAACTTTTCGCAATGCTTCCTTATCCTGTACATCCATCTCGACAAATACAGGACGTATCCCTGTTATTTTCTCGATACCATCGATAACGCCGGCATTCGAATTCGAAAGATTATCTATAATAACCACCTCATAACCTGCATTTTGTAATTCTACTGCAGTATGAGATCCGATATAACCGGCTCCTCCGGTCACCAAAATTTTCCCTTTCATTTGCGTGCTATTTAGTGTAAAAATGTAAACAAATTTAATTTATTTATTCTCTACAAAGATAGAGATAAAAAACGAAAATAAGAGCAGATAAATACAAGAAGGTTGTAAACAAAAAATTTTGAGGAAAATGGATTGTAAAAACAAAAATTTTAGTGATTTATATTTTAATCAGGAATTCAACAAAATATATTCAAACAGACTAAAATCAACATTCAACAATCCTTTTTTGGACCGCTAAAAAGAAAGGTGTAAGACCAATTCAATTCATCCGCTAACAAAAAATAATACCTTTGCCGATAGCCATCTTTTACTAAAATAAATTTGAGATTTCTCTATTTATTTTCTATAATTGTAAAAAATATAGATAACCATGAAATACCGTAGTGCCAGAATTTTCAGAACGTGGTATAAGATTCATCATAAAAAAATCGCAACAGATAGTTCCGATTACGAGGAAAACTTCATGGGAACTTATCATGATTTATCGGAGGAAAAACGGATAAAAGGTTTCTTTGAGATGTTCCACGGACACAAACCAGATATCGCCGGCTATCTTCCCTCTATACTTAAAATAGCTGAAGACGGGCAAGCTATTTATGAATTTTTGCAGAATGCCGTAGATTGTCATTCTTCGGAGTGCCACATATTTTATGATAATAACTACTTCCTGGCTATTAATAATGGCCGTCCATTCTCGATCAATGAGTTAGTTTCTCTTCTCAATATCGCTCAGAGTCCCAAAAAAGATGCCTCGCAAATCGGTCGTTTCGGTGTCGGTTTTAAACTCATACACCGTCTTGTCGGATCAGGAGACGGCACAAACGAACTCGTGAATAAATATAAAGGTCCATTACTTTTCAGTTGGTCTCAATTACAGGACCTTCAACAATTTCTGACAGATGACACGGTAGAATACGACAGTGATTTCAAAAACGAGAAATATCCTATTCTGTTGAAAATTCTATTAACGAACTTTCCCGCCGATGTAGAAGAAGTTGTTAAAGATATCTCATACGAGGACCGAATAGTATTCTCCAAAGAGGAATTATCGGCTATGAAACATTTTATGTATGAAAGAATATCTGAATACATTAATTCCAGTTACCGGATATTTTCGCAAGGAAGTGCATTTTTTCTAAAATTAGGAGATGGGAAAAAAGAACTTCTGGACCGTAACTATGACGATTTGGTTAATGGAATTCAATATTCAATGAATATTCTCAATCTTTCTCGCATTTGCATAAACAATCAGACAATCAAAAAATTTCCGTTACAAAAGGAGACTTTTAATATTACGTGTAATAGTGAAGCATTTATCCGCATAAATCCTGAATACAAAGAATTTCCCTTAAATATCACATTCGGTTATCCCAAAGATTTCTCGCTGTCGCATCAGTTGAAACAATCTCCGAATTTTTACAAATATTTTCCTATGGGAGATGAAATCAATGGCTTTGATTTTATCATACATTGCGATGGCTTCAGCAATGAAGTAAACCGAAGAAAGTTACAACACGATCCAATAAATGAAAATCTTCTACCCGAAATTGCCAAGCTGTTAATAGCCAGAATGGAAGATTATCGATGCTCGCAACCCCAGCGCTTTATTCAGATTTATGGGAATCTGCTTTTGTCAGATGTTCCCGACAAACAGAACAACGAATGGTTGAAGCCAGTTTTTTATCAATATCTTAATACGTATATTCGCAAACATATTCCTCTTGCCGGTGGTGGATGGGGAGACGATCCGCAAAAAATAAAAATAAAAGATGTAAAATTAGACATCCGACTAAGCGATTTAGGATTCCCTCATTACGACTGGTTTTTATGGGATTCCAAAAACAAAGAGTTCACAGAACATGCACGTGATGACCAGAAACTCGGTCTTGAAAAATGGGATATACGCGATATTGCAGAGCAATCGGATCTCTCTCTTCTGAATCACTGGATAGCCGAGCTCGACCAAACTCAATATAGAAATTTCCTCCGAGAATTAAATAAAGACGAATTACGAATCGCAACCAAAGAAAGGCTTTCTAAAATTGCTCTATTCAAGTTTTCCGATGGTTACTTCCATGCCATAATCGAACTCTCTCAGAATGATAATTTGATTTTCATAGCGGATAATCGAATGAAAGAAATCAAAGAAATTCTCATCGCATTAAATTACATCACAACCGATGACGATATTTCAGAGTTCATCTATCTTTATGAAGCAATCAAAGAGAAATGTATCACAAGAGAAAACAAATTCTTCGATTCGCTCGCTGAACGTTGCAAACAAATTCATCTGACACCCAACCAGAAACAAAGACTTATCAGAAATCTGACTAATCCAGAATTTTGGTCAGAAATTCATAATGAAAAATTAGGCTCATTGCAGTTATTTTGTAACAGAAAAGGAGAAAATCAGCCACTTAACACATTATTACTTCCTGATATTCAAGTTCCGGGATGGCTCAGCCCATACAAAATTGCCGAAGATGAATATACACCTGAATTAGATAATTTATTAGTCGGACTTTCAGACGTGTATTCAAAAATTATTCTCCCGAATCAAACGGAAATACTCGAAAATGTCGTCGACCAGCCATCATTCTATCAGGAAATCATCACATTTTGTCAATCAGATGAGAATATCCCTTCTGCCTGGGATAAAATTTTCATCGATGACCAAATTGGTTACGTTTCATCCGATAAAGTATTCTATCATCCCGATTTAAGCTCTGTAGATAAGTATAATGCATTAAAATCGGCAATACTTCTCTTAAACGACCAATATGTTCCGGAGAAATCAATCGTAAAATATCTGGAAGAGCCACCTTTTTCATTGAAACCGAAACGCATTACAGAGTTAAACTTCAATGACGACGTAGTTCTTACGCAACAAGAAGTGTCAGCTTTACTCGATTTATGTATAGCGACAAAAGACAATTTTTTCGATAACTATATCATTACCAAATCCAATGGTAGCTTTACCCTAATACCGAAAACTTATGATACGTGCCAGATTCGGATTGCCGCAAAATGCCGTAAATTCATTGAAGAACATTTCTCCGGAATTTATTATGTTTTGCCCCAACAATTCAATTTATACAGAGATAAAGTAAATGGTATTATTGAAAAAGACGAATTATACGAAGACATCGTTTCCCGACTCGATGTAGATAAATATAAAGAAGAATTGACGCAAATCTTTCTGACAGAAAGTGCGAAAAAATTATTTCTTCAAAAACTAAAAACCCTCCGATTAGATTGCGATCGTAATTACACAGACAGTGATAGTGAATATACAATTCTCGAATGGGCTTGTCTCTTATTGAAGTCTGACGAAGAAATTGAAAATTTCAGAACCAAAATAATCATCACATACGGAAATGAATCCTACAGCCTGAGGGAAATCCACCCAATATTAGATCAAATTTCGATCGAAGAGGTAACGCTTCCTTTGTCAAAAATCCTTCCCCATTATTGCAAATCGATTGATCATTTGAATGTAATCATCGAAAATTTCAAACAAATTGGAGGGCGTATAAATACAATTATCGGTATTCAGGCCCAAGCTGAACCAGAACATTACTATTCGCTATTGATCGAAGAACTCGATACTTGCAGTGACAATAAGACCCGTATCATTAACAATACAGAACAGCTGATTTTTGTTCTTCTCTATCAGCGAATAACCGATGTTCACGATCCGTTCTGTATTTATACTTTAGAAGGAGACGAATATCTTTACGATCTCGGTTCAATGAGCTATTCGTTTGTTTACAAAGACTTTATCAAACCATACAATATAATCGATTTCAAGCGATATCATGACCTGGAGAAATATAGGAAACTACTGTTGGAATACGATCATAATGAATTGATATTCTTAAATGGACCGCTGGATAATACGAATACAATCCTATGCGATATGATTTTGGATGATATGAATGACAATCAGCGAATCTCCCTGATAGAATATCTCTATACCGTATCTAAATCTATCGATTCCACCATTAAATGGAACGATAACGAGGCTAAAATTAAAATTCTCGGATTCGATCCGAAAAAAACAATTTTTGCTCCTATTAAATATATTCGCTCAGAAGAACATTTGCCGGAATATCTTTATCAGTGGATAACAGCAGACTCCTCCCGCAATACACTATTATCTGCTCTTGAAATCAATTGTTCCGAATCTCCATTAATACAATTACGTGCCGCAATACTTGATGACCGGCCATTCGATATACAGGATATGTTGGGCATATCCCCCTGGTCGCTTATGCAAACATTATCCTGGATATGTGATAACAAACTGACTTTGAACGGAGAAAACCAGCGTAACATATTGGAAAAATTATTCAAAAGTTTAGAATACGAAATTACGATTTCCCGATCATATGATTTAACCGAGTCTTACGAAGAATTGAAAGGGGCTGTTTATGAAAGCTTAAAAGAAAGCACCGGATACCGGATTTATTTATATGACGGGAAACTCATCTCGAAAGTTTGTATACGTGAGTTCGGAGATTATGTTTTTTGCAATGAAGAAAACAATGTCGCCTGGTTAGATGATAACAGCATTTTCATCAATCGCCATACAGATCTTTTACAGACACTCTCGCATTTCATAGAGCAAAATAATTTTCCACTAAAACTTAGCGAACTTTACGGTGCTTGCATGGGTGATTTCAATCATGATACTTTTTCACTAAACCAAGAAGAGATGACTCTTATCGAAAATCTCCGAGTTTTACCTGAAGAAAAAAAACTTGCTCTGATAAAATACGTATATAATCAAAGTCAATCGCCAAAAGAAACGTCTGAAATGCAACAGTCGTTAAAACGCTATAACCAAAATTCGGGAGATCAAGCCGAGCAATATGTATATGATGCATTGGTCGCCCGATATGGTGCAAACCGAGTAAAATGGACCAGCTCTAAGAACCCACTCAATGAGGGGCAGGAAACGACCGACGAATACGACTATGAAGTATATGACGAAAAAGTAGAACATGTAATCTACTATATCGATTGCAAATCAACAACCCAACGAAAATTATCCGGCCCGACAGATATTTTTTGGACAGAATCAGAATGGGCATTTTTAGAAAATAAAAAAACATCTGATTACATTGTTGCAAGAGTATTTGATTGCCGTGCAGACCAACCGCCAATTACTTACCTGCATGTGGAATGCATCGATCTCGATAAGTGAAAAATAAAAGAAAAATATTTATGCAAGTGATTTAAGAACGAGCAATCCATCATCTCGGGTTATCGAATATATTGAGTTTATCTCCATTCCGAATCTTTTTTGAACAGATAACCAGATACCTATTACGTAATTTTTTATACAACCTTTGTAAAACAGAAAAAAAAACATATCTTTGCACCGCTTTTCGAAAGACCCGTGTGATGGGAAATTAGGAAGCAAGACTAATTTTGAGTAACACAATTAATTTAACGACAATGAAAACATTCCAATTAGAAGGTACCCCGAGAACGATCGCCGAACGTTCGAGCGAACAGAAAAAAGCGATAAAAGCTTTGCGTAAAGAAGATCTTATTCCTGCCGTATTATACGGAGGTACAGAAAATATACCTTTTACCGTTTCTAACGATGCCGTACGCAAACTCGTATATACCCCTGAAATATATGCGATCGAACTTACCGTAGGTAAGAAAAAAACGATGGCTATCGTTAAAGAAATCCAGTTCCACCCGGTAAACGACAACATCCTTCACATGGATTTTCTGGAAATCAACGATCAGAAACCCATCGTAATGGAAGTTCCGGTAGCTCTCGAAGGTCACTCAGAAGGTGTAAAAGCCGGTGGTAAGTTGAGTCTCGAAATGCGTAAACTGAAAATTAAAGCTCTTTATACCAAAATTCCCGAAAAACTGGTAATCAACATCGATAACCTGGGACTCGGAAAAACGATGCAGGTAGGAGAACTCCACTTCGAAGGTCTCGAAATCATGAATGCTAAAAATGCGGTTGTTTGTGCAGTTAAGCTGACAAGAGCAGCCAGAGGTGCTCAGGCAAAAAGCGGTAAATAATCATAATTAAATGAAGTATTTGATCGTAGGGCTGGGGAATATCGGCTCCGAATACGAAAATACCCGGCACAACATAGGATTCAGAGTATTGGACGCTTTAGCTAAAGCGTCCAATCTTGTTTTTACCGACGGTAGATACGGCGCAACCTGTGAACTTAAAATTAAAGGTCGCACCCTCGTATTACTCAAGCCATCGACATATATGAATTTGAGTGGAAACGCTGTCAGGTATTGGCTTCAGAAAGAACACATCCTCGTCGAAAACCTGTTAGTCATCGTAGATGATCTGGCTCTTCCGTTCGGCACGTTACGACTGAAACCCAAAGGAAGCGATGCAGGGCATAACGGACTGAAGCACATTTGCCAAATACTCGGAACAAACATATATGCACGATTAAGATTCGGTATTGGAAACGAATTTCAACGCGGTCAGCAAATCGAATATGTATTAAGCAATTTTTCTCCCGAAGAAGAATGTGAACTCCCACAAAAAATGGAAAAAGCCGCAGAGATCATAAAAAGTTTTTGTCTGGCAGGAGTACAGCTCACAATGAACCAATATAATAATAAATAACCTTCGTATGGGAAAAGAAGACGAAGTAAGAATCGATAAATGGATGTGGGCAACCCGCATTTTCAAAACCCGCACGATTGCAGCCGAAGCCTGTAAGAAAGGGCGTGTCTCTTTACAGGGTACAAATGTTAAACCTTCGAGAATGATAAAAACAGGAGACATTATACAAGTAAGAAAACCTCCTGTGACCTATTCTTTTAAAGTATTGGCTCTTACCGAAAAAAGAATGGGTGCCAAACTCGTACCCGGATTTCTCGAAAACGTAACTTCACCCGATCAACTGGAGATACTGGAATTAAGCCGTATTAGCGGTTTTGTTAATCGTAGCAAGGGATTAGGACGCCCGACCAAACGTGACAGTCGCGAATTGAAAAAATTTACCGAACAGGAATTTTATGACGATGGTTTCGACTTCGACTTCGATTTTGACGGAGAAGACGAATAAAATCGAACAAATTTCGTTTAAAAATGTTATCACACACAAGGAATTACTCCTTGTGTGTGTTTTTTTAATACCCGGCTATATGAAAATATATTTTCCGTCTTTACCTCCGAAACCGGAATTGAAAAAGATTTTATACACCGTCATTTTCAAAACCGACACGCCTGCCGGAAAAAACTTCGATATAGCCTTACTTGTTACGATTGTATTCAGTGTGCTTCTGGCAATGCTCGAAAGCGTAAGGAGTCTGCAAAATTTTCGCAACCTGTTCAGGATACTGGAATGGATTATTACCGTCCTGTTCACGATCGAGTATGTCCTACGCATTTATTGCAGCCCCAACAAAAGAAAATACATATTTTCATTTTACGGTATTATCGACCTCCTTGCTATACTACCGTCTTTTTTAGGAATACTTTTCAGTACGACCCGTTATCTGAGTATCGTCAGGTCATTACGGTTATTAAGGATATTCCGTATCTTCAAATTATCCCATTTTGTAAAAGAAAGCGACCATTTGGCCGACTCTCTGAAACGAAGCTTCAGTAAGATACTTTTGTTTTCTTATTTTATCATCATCATGGTTACCATTCTGGGTTCGATCATGTATATGGTCGAAGGAAATGTAAACCCCTCTTTCTCCAATATTCCCGAGAGCATATATTGGGCGATCGTTACCATTACGACCGTAGGATACGGGGATATTACCCCGATAACATTCACCGGACAACTTATTTCCTCTATGGTAATGCTTCTGGGGTATTCGATTATCGCTGTACCCAGCGGTATTTTTACCGCAGAAATGATCAGACCTTTGCGTAAAAAAAACATAATATGCGATAACTGCGGAAACAAAGAGCACGACAAAGACGCAAAATACTGTAAACAATGCGGAGCTTCGTTGCCCGATACAAAAAATAAACAGAAAACCTGAAATTGCCCGCCCCTCCCTTTCAGATTATATTTTAAAGAAAAAAGTACGATTTACAGTAAAAAAAAGTAACTTTGCAATACCGAAATATATCGATTTAAAAATATCTATCTTAATATAAAATACAATGGAAACTATCGACTGGTCTTCATTATCGTTCGGTTATATGCCAACCGACTATAATGTACGCTACACTTACAAAAACAATGCGTGGGGAGAAATGGAAATCACCGATTCGCAAACCGTAACCATGCACATCGCATCTACCTGCCTTCATTACGGACAAGCAGCTTTTGAAGGATTGAAAGCCTTTCGCGGGAAAGACGGAAAAATAAGAATTTTCAGACTGGATGAAAATGCAAAACGGTTGCAAAGTTCCTGTCGGGGCATCATGATGCCCGAGCTATCTCTCGAAAAATTTAAAGACGCAGTTATAACCGCCGTTAAAAAGAACGAACGCTTTGTACCGCCCTACGAGAGCGGAGCCTCATTATATATACGTCCGGTCCTTTTCGGAACAGGAGAACAAGTAGGAGTAAAACCGGCAAAAGAGTATGTCTTCATTATTTTCGTTACTCCCGTAGGGCCTTATTTTAAAGAAGGTTTTAAACCTACCCCCATGGTCATATTGAGACAATATGACCGAGCTGCCCCTCTGGGTACAGGTACTTTTAAAGTAGGCGGTAATTATGCCGCCAGCCTTGTTGCCGGTGAAAAGGCCCACGAAATGGGTTATTCTGCCGTACTTTATCTCGACGCTAAAGAAAAAAAATACATAGACGAATGCGGTCCCGCCAACTTTTTCGGAATCCGCGGCAACAGTTATATTACACCGAAATCTACTTCTATCCTTCCCTCTATAACCAATAAGAGTCTTATGACCATCGCCGAATCTTTGGGAATGACAGTCGAACAACGCCGTGTACCCGAAGAAGAACTGGAGACTTTTGATGAAGCCGGCGCATGCGGTACAGCAGCAGTCATCAGCCCGATCGAAAGAATAGATGATCTCGATCGCAATAAATCTTATGTTTTTTCTAAAGACGGAAAACCGGGAGTGATCTGCGAAAAACTTTATAACAAACTCAGAGCCATACAATACGGTGACGAGACCGATACTTTCGGCTGGATAACGATTGTAGAATAAATCATAATGAATCCCGGATTGCAAACAACAATCCGGGATTAACTTTTTTTATTACTTTTATCCGAACAAATATTCATACTTTTTGTTTATATATTTTATATATAATGAAGAGGTATATTTTATGCTATTTTAAAGGGATATACAGTAAATATGGATTACAATTCGTCAGCATCTGAAGAAGAACACTCTTCTGTTCATAAAGATATCGAAAAAAGATTCGGTATAAATCATCGTTTTTTTAATAAGGTAGGTATATTTGTATGCAAAAAATGCGGAGCTCCTTTGTTTCATTCGGCCGATAGATACGAATCAGATAATAAAGGGCCATTTTTCGATGATACGATCACCAACTCGGTAAGTCCGGTAATCGACAAAAATAAACCCAATAAACGTATTGTATGCACACATTGTGCATACGAATTAGGGTATCTCTCTGTTAATGAACACTGTACAAGAAAGGGAAAAAGATATAGCGTTAATTTATCTGCTGTACGATTTATCGAAATAAAATATCACCTATGATTAAAAAAGCATGGTTTGCCTTAGGATGCTTCTGGGGAGCCGAATATTATTTTACAAAACTAAAAGGAGTGGAAAACACCTCGGTAGGTTATATGGGCGGTAAAACAGAAAATCCGTCTTACAAAGATGTGTGTACTCAAATCACAGGTCATTACGAAACAATCGAAGTAGAATACAATTCTGAAAAAATAAGCTACGAGAAACTCGTACGATATTTTTTTGAAATTCATGATTTTACACAAACCGACGGACAAGGACCAGATATCGGTCCGCAGTATCAATCGGTCATATTCTGGTCCGACCCCAAAGAAAAAGAAATTGCGGAAAAGCAAATCGACATTCTAAAATCAATGGATTATAAAGTGGCGACAAAACTGTTACAAGCCGAAAGATTCTGGCCGGCAGAAGAATATCATCAAGACTATTACGAACATAAAGGAACCGAACCTTATTGCCATAAATATCACAAAATATTTTAACGACACTGGCTCCCCCGGTACCTTACAAAACCAAGGAAAACTTTTTGACAAAAAATAGGGAATGGTAAAATGTTTGTCAACCTCTGGTATATTCAATAAAGATTTTGTATCATTGCAAGTCATATTAAAGAGCAGGACATGAACCCATTAACAATAATCGAAAAATATTATACCCCCGGGAGCAAGTTATACGATATATTAGTCGACCACAGCCGCTTGGTAACAGAGCGAGCTCTTGCGATCGCTAAAGCCCATCCCGAACTGGAAGCCGATCAGGATTTTATTGCCGAAGCTGCCATGTTGCACGACATCGGAATATTCCTCACCGACGCTCCCGACATAGAATGTTACGGTTCCCGGCCCTATATATGCCACGGAACATTAGGAAGCGAATTACTGAAAAAGGAAGGGCTTCCTTTGCACGCACTGGTTTGTGAACGTCATACGGGAGCAGGACTCTCCTTAAATGAAATCATAGGGCAAAACCTGCCCATTCCCCATCGCGATATGCTTCCGGTAAGCATCGAAGAACAGATCATTTGTTTTTCCGATAAATTCTATTCCAAATCCGACCCTCTCAAAGAAAAAAGCATCGACCGCATACGCAAAAGTATGGCAAAATACGGAGAAGCCTCTGTACAACGATTCGAAGCATGGTGTCAGGTATTTCTTTTCTAAAATATATTAAATAGCCTATAACCAATTATTAGTTGGCCTAAATTATGTATTTTTGCAGGTCGATAACCCACACGGTTCATGAATGTTGCCTAAAAACAAGACATTAATATCAATAATCGCTTCTGTTTGCACACTGCTAATCGTAAGCCTGAGTGCCCAACCCAAACGGGCCGAGGCATCAGCCTCTTTTAATGCAGGCATTCTGTTTCCGGCAGACAGCCTCGATAACGATTCGCTGACAGCCCTAATAGACAGCTTTTCTACCGGAAATGCCGGTAAGGCTTCATCCGATACCCTCCCGAACGACTCTCTTAAAACAGATACTGCAAGTGTAAAATCTAAAAAGAATGTACTCGACGATGTCGTAAAATACAAAGCACAAGATTCGATCGTATTCATGAACGGGAACATTGCTTATATGTACGGAAACGGCGTAGTAAATTACTTAGACATAGAACTGGATGCTGACGAAATACGCATGAACCTCGACAGCAGTCTCGTCAATGCTATCGGTCGACCCGACACGAGTGGTGAAATTGTAGGAAACCCCGTTTTTAAAGACAAAAGCGGAACTTACGAATCGAAAACGATGAAATATAACTTTAAATCTCAAAAAGGTTATATCACAAATATAATTACGCAACAGGGAGAAGGTTATTTTACCGGTGGACAAACAAAAAAAATGAAAGATGGCGATCTTTTTGCACTGAACGGGAAATATACTACTTGCGATAACCACGATCACCCGCACTTCTATCTTCAGTTGACCAAAGCAAAAATACGTCCGAAAAAAAATATCATTTCGGGGCCGGCTTATATGGTTCTTGCAGACGTACCATTACCATTAGCCATACCTTTCGGTTTTTTCCCTATGACCAAAAAATACTCGTCGGGTATAATTATGCCTACTTTCGGAGATGAAATGAATCGTGGATTTTATTTGCGCGACGGAGGGTATTATTTTGCAATCAGCGATTATATAGACCTGGCATTAACCGGTGAAATATACACGAAAGGTTCTTGGGGGCTCGGCGCTCAATCAAATTATGTAAAACGATACAAATACTCCGGATCGTTTAATATAGGTTATCTGGTAACGATATTGGGCGATAAGGGAATGCCCGATTATTCGAAACAAAAAAATTTCCGTCTAACGTGGAATCATTCTCAGGATGCGAAAGCCAATCCAAATATGTCATTTTCAGCCAGTGTAAATTTTACGACCAGCGGTTATGACCGAAACAATTTGAACAGCTATTATAACCCTACTACATTTACCGAAAATACTAAAAGTTCAACGGTAAATATGACTTATAATTTTCCCAACACGCCATTCAGCATTTCGGCAACTACCAATATTACGCAAAGAAGCAACGACTCTACACTGGCAGTATCATTCCCCGACTTTACACTGAATATGAGCCGAGTTTATCCGTTTAAGAGAAAGAATCCGGTTGGAAAAGAACGATGGTACGAAAAAATCAGCATGAACTATACCGGTATATTCCGAAACTCGATAGAAACGAAACAAAACTTGTTCTTGAAATCGAATCTTATAAAAGACTGGCGGAACGGGATGCAACATGATATTCCTATTTCGGCCACTTTCAATCTGTTTAAATACCTGAATCTTTCGCCTTCTTTTAAATTTACCGACCGCATGTATACCAACAAAATCCTACGGGAATGGGATCCGGCGAAATCGACAGAAGTAATGGATACGACTTACGGATTTTATAATGTTTACAATTACAGTTTGAGCGTCTCCGCACAAACGAAACTATACGGCTTTTACCAACCCCTTCCTTTTATGGGAGATAAGATACAAACAATCCGTCACGTATTCACCCCAAGCGTATCTTTTACAGCTGCCCCCGATTTCAGCGATCCCCGCTTCGGCTTTTACGATACCTATACCAAAATAAATTCTCAAGGAATACGAGAAGATGTATTGTATTCACCTTTCCAGCAAGGAATGTTCAGTACAGCACCTCAAGGAAAGCAGGGTCTTGTTTCGTTCAGCGTGGCCAATAATCTCGAGATGAAAGTAAAATCAGATCGGGATACGACCGGAATAAGAAAAATATCTCTAATCGAAAACCTTACGGCAAGTATGAGCTACAATATGGCAGCCGATTCGATGAAATGGAGTAATATAAATACTTCTATCTTAATAAAACTCACCAAAGATTTCAATCTGCAGATGAGCGCGACATTCGACACCTATACTTACCAGCTCAATTCGGCAGGCCAACCTGTAAGAGTAAACATTCCCCGATGGAAGGCTGGAAAAGGGTTAGGGCGTTTGTCAAGTACAGGAACATCATTCTCCTATACCCTCAACAATAATACGTTTAAAAGAAAAAAGGATAATAAAAAAGGGGAAATTCCACAAGCCGGAGAAAAACCGATGAGTACCGATAACCAAGATTCATCTCCCACTACAGGGGCAGACCAGAATGAAGAACAAAACAGCGAAGAACAGTTCGGAGCCGACGGTTATATGAAATGGGAAGTGCCCTGGAGTCTTTCGATCAATTATTCTATTAACTACGGTTACGGAACATTTAATAAACAAAAGATGGAATACAACGGGAAAATAACCCAGAATCTTAGCTTTTCAGGAAACGTAGACCTTACCAAAAACTGGTCGTTTAATTTCTCGGCCAGCTACGACTTCAATTTGAAAAAAATCGCATACATGAATTGCAGTATCCGGCGTAATCTGCATTGTTGGAGCATGAGTGCCGACTTTATACCTGTTGGCCCTTACAAATCGTACAATTTTCACATCAGTGTAAATTCATCGCTATTAAGCGACTTGAAATACGATAAACACGGTAGTGCATATGACCGCCTGAAATGGTACTAAAATAGATATCACCATCATTGGCCAGTACGACATTTCTTGCTAAAAATAATACTTAAAATTGTTTCAGAGATTTTTTATTCGACAGAAGAGATTTTTTCAAATAAAGCTTTTTCGAGAACCTCGATACGATTTTTATAATGAGCGTTCAATTCCCTTAATTGCTGTATTTCGGTTTCTTTTGACACAAACATATTTTGTAATGTCGAATTGAATTTTTCACATAATTTATACTTTTCGTAACGCTCTGTAAGCTCTAAAAAGGTTGTTTCATTAGTTTCTTCATATTTTATCGAACTATTTTCATAGTCTCTGCCATTTCCTTCCAAAGACACCTTTTTAAAAAAGTCTTCAATAGGTAAATGATACTCGTTACAGATCGTCAACAAGACATTAACATTCAGGTTTCCTCCACGTACAGCCTTTCCTATCGTGTTTTTGTCTATCTTTAAATAGGCAGACGCTTCTTTATAAGTAATTCCCTTCCGTTTTAAAAATTCCCGGAATCGATCTCCACAGTAAATGGTACGATTAGATTTACTCATGTTAAATAACCTTTATAGTATAAATATACCGCTATTTCAGTTCGTTTCTAATGAACTAAATTGTTAGTTTTGCATTACCAATATACGAAATTTCAGAGACTTTTTAAGGCAATAATATCTGTTGTCATAAAAGAAACTGAACAAAATGACAGATACAAAAACAAGAAAATATGAAGGAAATTTTAGAGTTGTTGCAAGCATTACAAAAAAAATGCGAATCCCAACATATAAATTACGGACTCTTTATATGTAATCAGCCACACGCCATTACCGGAGCCGCCAATTTTACATTAGAGGAAATAACGATCATGATTGAAACGATTACCCGTAATCTTCCTTATGAACAAGTTTCTTTTATACAACATATCGTAGGATTAGTTGCCGATGAAAAGAAAAAAAAGAAAGAAAACAAACTCATTAAAAATTAAGGGTTCGTTTTTTCATATTAACCAATCTCAAATAAATAGCAACGGATTTTATTCCGGATCATTTTCCTCATAATTTCAAATGGGAAACTGATTTTACAAAATATTCTTCATCATCCGGAATTCATTTTCGAAATTCGGTGTAAATATACCTTTTCCTAAATAATTCTCAATCTCTGTTATTTTCCAATACCTACCTTTTACGATTTCATCCTGGTCAGGACAGATTTTTCCATCAAAAACCGTACGGTAAGTATTCACCATTTCACGTTCAATCTCCGATTCGAAAATATAACGGAATAATAATTCGGGAATAAAGCCTTCTATCCCGAGTTCTTCCCGGCTCTCTCTCATCAAAGCCTCTTCTACACTTTCACCATAATCTATATGGCCACCGACAGCCGTATCCCATTTACCCGGTTGAATGTCTTTTTTCTCCGATCGTTTTTGCAGGTACAACTCTCCTTTGCTATTAAATAATTGTAGATGTACTACCGGATGCAAAAGTTTAGACCCGCTATGGCACTCTTTTCGGGATGCTTTTCCTACCACATTACCAATCTCATCGACAAGTGGAAAAATCTCTTCTGTCTGCATTTTTAAATTCAATTTTTATTCCGCGTTTTATATTCCCCGATCAGCTTTGCCAGTTCGTTGTAAGACATATTTTCATTTCCTTCCGAAAAAGGAATACGGAAAGCGCATCCCGATTTCCATTCGGAACATCCATACGCCGTTTTTCCTTTCAAGACATTACCTTTACCGCATACCGGGCACTTTAACGTAACATTTTTTTCTGAATCGGAGACGACTTTTGTTTCAGGATTTTTTTCTCCCGTTTTCTTTTTCTCCGTTTTTTTTCTACTCTTTTTTTCCGGCACTTCAACAGATTTCCCTTGTATCGTAATCGATCTTACGGTCTGGTCATGCATTACCTCTCGTACTACTTCAGCGACCATTTCTTTAAGTTCTTCCAAAAAATCATGAGCACTGTATTCGTCCCTTTCTATTTTACGTAACTTATTTTCCCAGATACCGGTCAACTCTGCCGATTTAAGCAATTCTTCATGAATGATCTTTATCAATTCTATACCCGTAGGTGTAGCGACAAGATTCTTTCGTTCCTTACGGATATAATTTCTTTTAAAAAGTGTTTCTATAATGGCAGCCCGGGTAGAAGGGCGCCCGATACCATTCTCTTTCAGCGCATCTCTCAACTCATCGTCATCTACCAACTTTCCGGCTGTTTCCATAGCCCTAAGCAAAGTAGCTTCGGTATATAATTTAGGAGGCTGTGTCCACTTCTCAGCTAATGAAGGTTCGTGAGGACCACTTTCGCTTTTTTTAAAATCGGGTAAAACTTTTTCTTCCTCTTCTTCTTTTTCTTTCGGCTCCCCGTCGGCAATATCCTTACTGAAAACAATTCGCCAACCTGGCTCCAATATTTGCTTACCGGTCGCTTTAAATTCCACTTTACCGGCCATTCCCAACACGGTCGTCGTAGAAACCTTACAATCAGGATAAAAGGCGGCAATAAAACGGCGAACGACAAGATCATACACCCGTTTCTCATTATCGGTAAGATTTACGGGACGTACGTTAGTGGGGATAATTGCATGATGGTCGGTAACTTTAGAATTATCGAAAACCTTTTTTGATTTCGGCAATTTACTATTCCGCAAACGGGTAACGAACGGCTCATACACAGAAGAGGCGATTAATGACTGCAATATACCCGGAACTTTCGGATAAATATCATCACTCAAAAATGTCGTATCGACACGCGGATAAGTCGTAACTTTTTTCTCATAAAGAGACTGAATATATTTCAGGGTATCTTCTGCCGAAAATGCAAATTTACGGTTACATTCCACTTGTAAGGACGTAAGATCGAACAGTCGCGGTGGGGATTCTTTTCCCTGTTTTTTCGAAACATCGGTTACTTCAAAAAGAGATCCTTCCACTTCCTTTAAGAAAGACTCCCCCTCTTCTACCGTCTGAAAACGGCCCTTTGTAACCGAAAATACGGTATCCCGATAAACGGTTTTCAGTTCCCAGTATTGTTGAGGTACAAAATTTTCTATTTCGAGCTGACGGTTTACAATAAGAGCCAGCGTAGGTGTCTGTACGCGACCTATCGACAAAACCTGCCGGTTTTGTCCGTATTTTATCGTATATAACCTTGTCGCATTAATGCCCAGCAACCAATCTCCTATCGCACGGGAAAGACCGGCTCGATACAGAGTATCGAAGTCTTCCTGTTTTTTCAAATTCTCGAATCCTTCCCGTATCGATTCTTCAGTTAAAGAAGATATCCACAATCGGTACACCGGGCACTTACATCCGGCTTTCTGCATCACCCAACGCTGTATCAACTCACCTTCCTGACCGGCATCACCGCAATTTATTACGGCATCGGCTTCACTCATGAGTTTTTCGATAATCGAAAACTGCTTCTCTATTCCTTTATCCGAAATAAGTTTAATGCCAAAACGGGGAGGAATCATAGGCAAAGTCCACAACGACCACTGTTTCCACTGAGGAGAATATTCATGGGGTTCTTTCAGTGTACACAAATGTCCGAAAGTCCAGGTTACCTGGTAGCCGTTACCTTCGTAATAGCCCTCTCGTCTGGTCATAGCCCCTACAATATCGGCAATTTCTTTAGCAACACTGGGTTTCTCGGCAATGCAAACTCTCATTTTTGTTATTTCTTTCTGCAAAAATAAGATTTAATTTTTATTCGTATATGCTATCAGGTAACAATATAAGTTATCGATTCAATCCGTCCATCATTTCCGAGAGCAGCGGCGAATTTATATATCGGGTATATGAATCGTATTCACGAGGAGTCAGCTTTCTTTTAAGATAGCGCAAACGAGGAACAAATTGCCGCGTAAACAAAAGTTCGAATGCCAATGAAGGTTCCAGACCTAATACACCGGTATAAATATCATACATTTTTCGTATCCTTATATCCTCACTTATCTCAATTTGTTCTTGCGCATATTTCGCATTAAAATCTTTCAACCGCTCATAATAACGGGGAAATCCGGCAATATCGGATCTCGACCTGACCATCGCGGAAAAAACCACCAGTTCTTTTTCCTGAGGTGTAAGGTTTATATTCATCCGGGAAAAACCCTCTAATATTTCCCCGCCGTTCAATACTCGGCTTTTCAATAAAGGAGGAATATATTCCAAACGGTTGATAAAAATTTTATATCCGGCCGCCGATAACGATAAAGGATCATCTAACGGTAGCTGATGCAAAAAACCATACCACGAAACCGGCAGCGTATCCAGGGGGTGTTCGTTGCGATAATACAATTCATAATCGAGCAATGATCTCGCCCAATCGAAACGAATATTCATCTCCATTAATTTCTTCAGCGGGGCATTCGGACGCAAAGAATCTATCACAGCTTTACGACGATACAGCAAAGAATCTTGTCGTTCTCTGTATTCAATAGAAGTCATATTCTGCATATTCCTCAGATATTCCCGGGTATTTTCCGTACAATATTTTCGGAGTATCTTTAATCCCCGGTTCTTCTCAGCCAACGATCCGTAATATTCTACACCGGTCATCAACAAATCGATATCCGCAATATCCCCGACCGGGATTATAAGTTCTTCTAAAGGAACCGAAACCCCCACAGTGCGACCCGGTTCGAGATAAAAATGCACATACCCCGATGGAAAAAAAATAGTTTGCTGCACAGGATAGCAAAGAGGCAATTCTACTTCAAAACGGCCATCAGGAGATATCGGTACTTTAATAACGGTATCTTGTTTGGTAATGACATTGTCAAAATAAATTTCCCCCTCATTCCATTGTAAAGCCGGGTGGTATCCTTTTATCCAACCTTTTAAAAAAGACGAACGATATATGTCTTCATCTTTTGAAGACGAAACACTTTTTCTCAGCCATGCGCTAAAATCATCTTGTTTTCTCACACTCCCGGTATCACCGCTAAGAGAAATCCCAATGATACGAAAGGGTGTTTCAAGATTCTCATCGACAAGATTTACCACTCCGACTCCTTCCGGAAGAGCAGGGAAATCGACAGTAAGATATACCTTCCCCGAATCGGGAAACTGAAACCTACGATCTAAATCGGCCCCATCCATATCCACAACCGACCAATATTTCGAAGTATCCCCTACATCGGTGAGTTTCATTTTACTACTCATCAACATACCTTTTCCCGGTAGGTTACGACATTCGAGATAAAACCTGATATAACCGTTTTGCTTTTCGATGCTATCGACCGAAACAATACCCGAACTTCTCGCTTCATAGTGCGGAAATCTGATTATATGAGGGACAGCAGACAGAGCATAAAAAACATTCGATATTAGTATAAGTAGCGATAACGTACATTTCATATAAGGGAGATTTTGTGTTCAATTATTAACAACAAAAAACACCCCCTTGCAGTTCGTTACCTATTAACTTAAAATTGCAAGAGAGTGTTTTACGAATATAAATGTACGACGGGAAATACGTTTCTTACCAAAGACTCATTTGTGAGGGATCGGGCTTGTTTTCCGGTTTTTCTTCGACGGCAGCCCTCTCCGCCTCCTCCTTCGCCCGTTTCTCGGCTTTCCTTTTTTCTATCATTTCAGGAGTATCGGGCCGAGTAGGTACGAGCCAGTTCAGTTCTTCGGGCATATCTTCTTCTACAACCGAAGGTTCTCTCGTCGAAGAAAAATCTTCATCAATTGAAGGGGACGTTTTTTTATTATCATTTTTTATTTCATCCGAAGATTTTTCCGCACCTTGTATTGTTTTTTTAATATATCTCTCAGGTTCGGGAAATTGCTGCTGCAATATTTCTTGTTCGGGCTCATTTTCTTTTTTTCCCTGCCGGCTCATCACCGCAGAAAGCATTTCATTGACAGAAAGTAATTCGAGTTTCAATTGTTTCACCTGTTCTTCTTCAGTTTTCAACCTATCTTCCCGTTCTGCAGCCTCTACTTTCATGGCGTCGATTTTATCCAACAATTTTTCATTATACTGCCATGCTTCCTCAGCCGTTTTTTTCAAAGATTCCATCTCCTGGGGAGTAGAATCGATTTTCTCATTACGAAGAGCCTCCATCTGTTGCTGCATTTCATTGAGACGACATGACGATTCTATCGATTCTTTTTCTCTTAATTGTTGAAGCTCGGCTAATTGTTTTTTATAATCATTCAATACAGCCGTCAAATGATCCTTCTCCGCATGCAAACGGGTTACTTCTTCTTTTGCACGAAGAGCATTATCCAAATCTTCATGAAGAGAAGCCGATTCGGCCAATCTTTCGGCCTGTTCTTTTTCATAAGCCGAAGTAAGTTCCTCGATGCGCAATCGATATTCACTGATCAGATGCGACACTTGCTCTTTTTCAGCCAACAATTTCGTAAGCTCTTCTTTGGCATGCAAAGCATTTTCAATATCCTGATGCAAAGCAACCATTTGTGCAGCATGTTCCTGCTGCATATTTTCCATCGCTTCCTTCCCGGCTACACAGTCTTTTTCTTTCTCCTGCAATACGGTAATTTGTTCTTTCAACTGAATATTCTCCTGTTGAAGAGAATCGACCTTTATAGAGCATTCGCTATTGAAATCGGTCGACATTTCAGCCATTTTAGCTTCTAATCCCGATATTTCAGCCCTCAACCGATCACACTCGTCTTGCGTATCTTTATCTTGCACTGCCGCCACTTTAAGTTTATTCAGCAACGCATTCTTTTCCATTTCAATCTGTTCTTTCTCAGCCTCAAAAGAAGCGACCCTCATCTCCAACTCATGTATCCGCTCATTCAACGCTCGCTTCTGACGTTCTGCACTTAATTGAAGGCTTTGCAGTTCATCTTTTTTCTCCACCGCATCCTTCGCTTTTTCTGTCATGAGCTTTACCTCGTTGCGCAGTTTTATTTCCTCTTCACGCCAGGTTGTTACCCCCTCCTTCTGTAATTTTTCATAAATAAAATGGATATATTCGATAAAAGGCTCTAACAAATGATTGTATATATTTCTCTTTTCCGCTTCCTTATCAATACTCTGTTTTACAAAATCGGGGACCGAACTATTAATAATCTCCGACATTTTATCGAGAATAGAGGCCGGGATTTGCTCATTTAATAAAGCGTTAACATACTCTTTGGTACGTTCTTCATCTAACGGTTTATGACTTGCCGGTTCTCTGACTTCCACATTTTCATCCTCATCCAGAGCTTTGGCATCAGCATTCCATAAAGCGTGCATCGATTTGAAAAATTTTGATTTCATTCCCTATATTAATATTTTTACTTTTCATTTTGTTTCCCCGATTACGGGTTTCATAACGATACCGATATTCTTTTTCCCGTTTATTTTTACGATTACCGGTCGGTCGAACCTAACCACCCGTAAAAACTCAGTCTCCTCTATCGCCTCACAACGGTCCAGAAAATTTTCATCATAAAAACCGTCGTTCATAAAAGAATTTACTGTAAAATATCCTACCCCGAACGATGTCAGATTCTGAAAAAAATGAGTTCCCTGACTCGGTTCTATCCGGTAATTACTCAATGCCGACTCTACAATAAGTCGAGCACTCGATATATGAGGCCATTTCACCGGAATTCCAAGTGCCGTATCGCTCGATCCCCACCTTCCGGGGCCGATCAAAATATAATTCTCCCCCCTATCGGTAAATTTACGATTAATTTTTTCGATCTCACGGGCGATCAGCATATTATTCGAGGCCCTAAAATTCTTTGTCTTCACATATACCACATGATAGAGATCATCCATTATTCCATGCCCTAAAGCCGAATTAGACTTCAACAGGGATTCCTCATCCGGTACATCTGTCACTTCATCGTCCCGCATCTCTTCGGTATCTACGATGGGACGTATCTGCAGCCAATATAACATTCCCCGTTTATTCTCCTCATTCGGCAAAGTTCCGGCAAATTCTATTTCTACATGCCGGCCCATTTCGGTAGAACCGAATTCGAGCATCATCGAAAGCAGATCGGCCAAAGGGAAAGCATCATGTTGCAGAATATTGGCAAAGGTAACGACTTTTCGTCCACCTTCATAATATCCGTCCCTTATTATCTGATCATACGGGTCGAAAGTAGAGACCATCAGACGCAACGAATTATCTTTTTCCGCCTCTCGTATATGCAACTTCAACAGATTAAAACTATCATCTACCGAAAAATTCTCCTGCATATTTTTCAAATCGAGCGCATAAAAACGAGTCTGTGTATCACTTAACGCTAAATCGAGGGTACTTGTTTGCAAAATATTACGGGGATGTTTGGGAGAAAAGCGAAGACTTCGTCCTCCGTCTACAATATATTTTCCTAATCCTACCGCCAGATCGACCACGCCTTCCTCCGGTTTTTCATCGTTTATCGGATAATAATTTAACGAGCGACCTACCCCCGAAAATGACGGATAAAATCGGTCATCGTATTGTGTACCCACGACTTCCTGCAAAATTATCGCCATCTTCTCCTGATCGATGACATTCGAGGTTGCAGTCATATAAGCCTTACTATCGGCATAGAATACCGACGCGTACACTCCCTTTATCGCATCACTGAGCATGCGTAACATTTCGTACTTGTCCTCGAGATAAGGAATCATATAAGTAGAGTATATTCCGGCAAAAGGCTGGTAATGAGAATCCTCAAGCAAACTCGAAGAACGAATGGCAATAGGTCTTTTTACAACATCGAAAAAGGTCAGGAAGTCGTCGATGAGATAATCCGGAAGACGGGCTCTGAGAAAATACTGTAAAATCTGTTCGTCGGGTATATCCGACAAGGCAACATGATATAGATTATTCGACTGCATAAATTCATCGAATATATCGGTACATAACACGACCGTTTTCGGTACCGTAACACTTACACCGTTATAATTTTCGAGAATAGGATGCCGTTTTATCAATGAATCGATAAAAGCGAGTCCCCTCCCCTTTCCTCCGAGGGACCCCTGTCCTATACGGGCAAAGTTAGAATACTTATCGAATCGGTCGCGCTTGAATATGGCAACCACCCCTCTGTTCTTCATTTTGCGGTACTGCACGATCGCGTCGAAAATAAGCTGACGCATAGCCTGCGATTCACTGATATCGGTAAATTGCTTTCTCCGAAGCAATTCGGCGATGGGGAACATCGCGCGAGAATATAACCAGCGGGATATGTGATTACGGGACCCATGATAATACAACGATTCATCGGGAACCGACATGATCGTATTTTGCAGATCTTTCAAATTACGAACCGTATATAAAACTTCACCAGTCTGAGGATTGATAAACTCGAAATCTCCGAATCCAAAATTTCTTAAAATCGTAGAACCTAAATCAACAGGGAGTTTTTTCGAATTTTTATCGAGAAAACAGGCATTGAGTTTTAGTGCCAATTTCTGATTCTCTGGTTCCGACGACTCGATGATTAAAGGCAAAAACTCGTCTCTCTCTCTTATATACGAACAAAAACGAATTCCAGCCTGTGGATCCTTTACTCCTTCGCGTTTAAACGATACATCCGATATAATCCCCAGCACATTATTCGAATACCGGTTATAAATTTCGATCGCCTCTTCATAGGTTCGGGCCAATTTAATCTTAGGCCGTCCCCTCATTCTCAGCATCTGTTCATGCTCATTTAAAGCTTCGGTAGAGAATATTTTAGACTGGTTTAATACGAATTTATATAAATGAGGCAAAATCGAAGAATAAAACCGAATAGAATCCTCAACCAGCAAAATCATTTGCACCCCTACCTGATTGATATCTTCCTGAGCGTTCATTTTATCTTCGATAAGTTTTATGATAGCCAATAGCAAATCGGCGTTTCCTAACCAGCTAAAGACGTAATCGATACCACTAAGATCTTCGTTACTAATACGTTGCGATACTTCTCTCGAAAAAGGGGTAAGCACTACAATCGGAATATCGGGATATAATGTTTTTATCTCTTTACATTTCTCAAACGCGTCGCTTTTCTCCATTCCCGGCATCGTAATAACCAAATCGTAACGTTTTGAAGACAACTCGTAAAAAGCGGCATCAAAATCATTTACCTGTATTACCCGAGGCGGAGAACTCAGATTTAACGAAACGTATTCAAAAAATATTTGCTCGTCTACCCGGCCGTCCTCTTCGAGCATAAAGGCGTCATAACGACTGGCAATAAGCAATACATTGAAGATACGCTTTTGCATTAAGTTAGCAAAAGTGGTATCTTTTAGGTATAATTGATTTATATTTTCAGTATTCATCACCATTTTAGAAACAATCAGCTTGCAAAATGTCAGATTCAATTAATAATCTTTAATGTTCAAATTTAAGAAAAATAATTTTTTTATTCGCATAAATCATTAATTTTGCGTAAAGGCATTCTCCAAAACGGCGAATAGCCTTTTATTATAATTAAAAATAAACCATAAAAACACTTAGCTATGAACATCGATCTCGTTATTGCGTCGCTGGAAGCTAAACATCCCGGCGAAGATGAATACTTGCAAGCGGTGAAAGAAGTACTTACTTCTATCGAAGAAGTCTACAATGAACATCCCGAATTTGAAAAAGCAAAAATCATAGAACGATTGGTCGAGCCCGACCGGATATTTACCTTTAAAGTACCCTGGGTAGATGATAAAGGAGACGTACAGGTAAACCTGGGATACCGGGTACAGTTCAATAATGCTATCGGACCGTACAAAGGCGGCATCCGGTTTCATGCTTCGGTAAACCTCTCGATCCTTAAATTCCTCGGATTTGAACAAACCTTTAAAAACGCCTTAACCACCTTGCCTATGGGGGGTGGAAAAGGCGGATCCGATTTCAGTCCGCGAGGAAAATCCGATGGTGAGATCATGCGTTTTTGCCAGGCATTTATACTCGAATTATGGAGACACATCGGGCCAGATACCGACGTCCCGGCGGGAGATATAGGTGTAGGCGGCCGTGAAGTAGGTTATATGTACGGTATGTATAAAAAGTTGAAACGGGAAAATACAGGTACTTTTACTGGAAAAGGTCTCGAGTTTGGCGGATCGCTCATAAGGCCTGAAGCTACGGGGTTCGGCGGACTTTATTTCGTAAAACAAATGCTGAATACCAAAGGTATAGATATTAAAGATAAAGTGATCGCCGTGAGCGGTTTCGGTAATGTTGCTTGGGGGGCCGTCACTAAAGCGACCGAACTCGGAGCGAAAGTCGTAACGCTTTCGGGACCCGACGGATACATTTACGATCCCGACGGTATATCGGGTGAAAAAATCGATTATATGCTCGAATTAAGAGCTTCCGGTAATGATATCGTACAACCGTACGCCGAAAAATTCGGAGCCCGGTTCTTCCCGGGAAAACGCCCATGGGAACAAAAAGTAGATATCGCCCTTCCGTGTGCTACTCAGAATGAACTCGACGCAGAAGACGCCCGTAAACTGATCGCCAACGGGGTAATCTGCGTGGGTGAAGTATCCAATATGGGTTGCCGCCCCGAAGCGATCGACTTGTTCATCGAAAATAAGATCATGTACGGCCCCGGAAAAGCCGTAAACGCAGGCGGAGTCGCCACCTCGGGATTAGAAATGACCCAGAACGCCATGCATATCACCTGGCCGGCTGAAGAAGTCGACGCAAGGTTGCATCAGATTATGAGTGATATTCATGCGCAATGCGTTAAATACGGTACCGAAAAAGATGGGTATATCAACTACATGAAAGGTGCAAATATCGCCGGATTTATGAAAGTTGCCAAAGCGATGATGGCACAGGGGATTATTTAAATACTATCACCATAAAAAAGGACAGGGGTGGCTTATTTAAAATAAGCCACCCCTGTCCTTTTTTACTCTGTCACTCATTTTCATTGTAGAATTTTACACTTTTATTCCGAGCCCTCCTGTCATTCGGAATTACCGTCTGCCATCCTGAGCGATAGCCCCTACTAACCTGAACAGTATTCTCTGTCATTCTCGAGCGTCAGGGAGAATCACTTTGGAATACCCATTACTTGCACTTTTAAATCCTCTGCAAACCGATCATATTCTTCTCCGGAAATCTTCCTTCCGCCTGACAAAACCACCAGTGAATGACCAGAACAACCTATTCTGTACGGAGGGTGAATATGCGGAAATTCATTTTCGTAAAATCCGCATCGTCGATAAAATTTCAACCGGGCAGCAGAAACTTCATCCACTACCGGATCGATCTCCAACAACACCGTTTTCGGATTACCGACAACAAAATCATTCAGGATACGGCTACCGTATCCTTTACCCCTAAGTACCGTATCTACTGCAAAATGTTCGATATAAATATAGGTATCGAATGTCCAATAAGCGATGAATCCGATAAACTGCCCGTTATCCGTATAGGCTGTCAATCGATATTGGGAACATGAAAATGCATACTCTTGCTGCTCTCCGGTTCTTTGCTCGAAAACCGGGAAAGCCGTGGCATATAATTCACTCCATACGGGATAAAGAAAATGTTTTTCATGATTGATCATGACCTTTTCCATCGAATTCAAAATTTTAAATATTTATTTTTTTAACATCTTATACAAGCAATAATCCTTGTTCACGTAGCGCATTCCACAAAGGTGACGACAAAAATGCGTTAAAATCTCCCAAGTGATTCGAAACAAAATCAGCCTCCATGTCGGAAAGAAAAAGATTATCCCGGCTTTTGCTCATTTTACGTAAATATTTTTCTATCCAGATTCCCCAGTCAGCACGAATCCGAAAACTCATATCATCGTTTTTAAAACGAAAAACGACATAGACAGAATTCTGTCTTCCTTCTTTATTCTTCCGGCTTGTCTGCGTTACGCACGGCAAAACAATATCCGGCCAAAACAGCCTGAGATGACCGGCCTTTTCAATCGTATCCTTCTCCCCGATATTCAACAAACGTTCGATGTAATTAGGAGGAATGGAAGTACGGGGAACCGAACAGTCGAACCATTTTTGCAAAGGAATATCGAAACCCGCACCACGCATATAATTATACAAAGATCGGCGTAATCCTTCTCCGAAAAGACTATGATCTGCACCTTTCTTATCTTCAAACTCCATATCGTTTCGGGCAAAACCGCCAAAAGGAGGTTCGGTAATACGCACCGAATACTTCTCCGGAGCTTTTCCGACAGGACTATGCGCTGTAAGTGCAAAACGATGCCAAAAAGCCGATTGTACCAGCCCGTTCAAAAAAAGTTGTCTGACAATCTCGAGAGAATCAATGGTTTCCTGTGTCGTTTGAGACGGGAAACCATACATCAAGTAAGCATGCACCATGATTCCGGCTTGCATAAAATTATCGGTCACACGGGCTACCTGAGCAACAGATACCCCTTTATTTATCAATTTCAAAAGCCGGTCGGAAGCTGTCTCTTGTCCTCCTGAAACAGCAATACAACCCGCACGCTTCATTAATCGGCAAAGGTCTTTTGTAAAACTCTTTTCAAAACGTATATTCGTCCACCAAACGACGGTCATCTTTCTGCGAATCAACTCTAAAGACAACTCTTTCAGTAAAACGGGAGGAGCCGCCTCATCGACAAAATGAAAACCTCGCTCACCCGTTTTTCGCAACAAAACTTCCATGCGATCGACAATCTCGGAAGCACTCAAAGGTTCATAACGGCCGATATAATCGAGAGAACCGTCACAGAACGCACATTTTCCCCAGTAACACCCGTGCGCAAGCGTCAGTTTGTTCCAACGCCCGTTACTCCACAAGGCATGCATCGGATTTATCATCTCGATTACCGAAAGATATTTATCTAATGGTAAACCTTCGTAGTCGGGCACTCCTCGTTCACACATAGGAATATCCGGTTCCCGGGAATCACGGTATACGACATTTCCATTTTCCTGCAAAAAAGTACGCACCAGATTCTCTTCATTACCACTTAATAAGCGTAATAAGGGCAATTCTCCGTCGTCGAGTGTTATGTAATGGAAAAAATCGAAAACCCGGGGATCGGAAAGTTGTCTCAATTCGGTAGTCGGGAAACCGCCTCCCATTTCGATGCGAATATGCGGATAATTTTTCCTCACATGAGCAGCACAGCGGAAAGCGCTGTACAGATTACCGGGAAATGGAACCGAAAATCCTAACCATAAAGGACGGTAACAGGCTATTTTTTCATCGAGAATTTCCAGCATCAATCGATCGATATAAGTCGGCGTTTTGCGCAATTCACCGAATAGTTCGTCAAAAGAAGAAGCCGAACGACCGAGATGCTCGGCATACCGACTGAATCCGAAAGAAGGATCTACAGCAGTTATCAAAGAAGAAATATCTTCGAGATACTGTGTTACGAGATGTCGGGCTTTATCTTGAATACCCATTGTCCCAAACGCCCATTCCAGATCATCGGGATCATCGTAACGCCGTATACCCGGTAAAAAATCGCCGTCACAAATCAGATAAGCCAGCGACCGGTCTCTACCTTGTAAATAAGAGATAGCCATATCTATCGTAGAAATATACGACTCGCGCATATCCGATACCCGGGCAGCAATACCGCCAACTTTAGTAACAGACGACTTGTCGATATAAGAAAAAAAGTCACGCAATCCGTCTGAAGAAAAAAGGCGCAATATTACTTCCAATCCCAGATCGGTTTGTGCCGATCGTATATCGATCGTATTCAGAAATCCTTTCAGGTACGCTGTAGCCGGATAAGGAGTATTCAGTTGCGTAAAAGGAGGAGTAACAAGCAGGATGCTGACATTTTCCATATCGATTCATTTTCGTACAAAGGTATTGTTTTACCCTCATATCCGCAAACGGGAACACTTCACGAACTATTCACATTCTCCGGTTGTTTTACAGCAAACAATAAACCTTGTTATGATGATAAATAAAGCTTTCGGATGGGCTGCAATCGGCATTCTGCTTTTCTCGGCCTGTTCCCGCGAAAATAATAACGACGTGATCTATCAGGGAAAAACTTTTACCGTATATAACAACCGGGTGATTCAGGGAAAATACAAAGCCGTAGCCATATCGCCCGACGAGATCATCTCAGACTATCAGAGTCCGGCAAATCAAGCTTCTCCCGAAATAGAGTTTAAATTCAGTATTAACAGCCGGGACAACGAATTCCCGGCCGGTATTAACCACAAGCTGGTTCTCGACCCGGAAAACGGGGAATCCCTCTCTCCAATATTCGTATTTGGTGAAAAAGATACGATTACAGACACATCTCTACCACAACGTCCTTCTTTACCCGAAAATACAAGATGGACTGTCAGGGTAGATATGAACCCCATGTTGCGATCTTTTGCAGAAAAAGGCTCTTATACCACCCCTACCGGAGATATTATTTATAAAAACGATTTTAAGGGAGTATATATTGCCGGCAGTAGCGAGCCGCTTACCTGGGATTTCGAAAACTTATACGGGAAACCGGAAATGACGTTATCGGATACAAACGGTGACGGAATATATGAAACGACTCTGATTCTGAACCCGGTCGAGAACAATCCTGAAAAATTCAATAACTGGAAACGCCGAAACGATTTATCGGCATTTCCGGGATATCACTCGGACCAGTTACTGATAGACGCCCTTTACAATATGTCGATCGATGAACTTATCGACGACATACGTCCTGACGGAACGTTACGAGCCGGTGCCGCCTGGGATGGCGTGTGGACAAGAGATATCAGCTATTCTATCTACCTCGCGTTGGCTTATATCCACCCCGATGCCGCAATAAAAAGCCTGCGCGCAAAAGTAAAAGACAATCGGATTATACAAGATACAGGTACGGGTGGTGCATGGCCCGTATCGACCGATCGCATGGTGTGGAGTATCGCTGCCTGGGAAATTTACAAAATTACCGGTAACAAAGAATGGTTGTTGTATGCTTTCGAAATCATTCGCAATTCGGCCCAGGAAGATCAATATACCATAAAAGATCCGGCAACGGGGCTAATGAGGGGAGAACAGTCATACCTCGACTGGAGGGAACAATCGTATCCCCGATGGATGCAACCGGTAGATATATACCAGTCCCTTTGTTTAGGAACGAATGTAGTACATTACCGCACGTATGCCATTCTGGGAGAAATGGCATCTATTCTCGGACTCGATGCCAAACCATATGAAAAACAAGCCGAAATACTAAAAAAAGTGATCAACCAAAATCTCTGGATGGAAGATAAAGGATATTACGGACAATACCTATACGGTGGCATATACCCTCTTCTATCTCCCGGAGCCGATAATCTCGGCGAGTCTCTGAGTGTGTTATTCGGCGTAGCCGACCAACATCAGGCAGCCCGAATCGTTGCCGGCATACCGGTCACAGAATACGGAGCGACCAGCATTTCGCCTCAAATACCCGATATAAAACCGTATCATAATAATGCCGTATGGCCCTTTGTTCAATCTTATTGGAATCTGGCTTCGGCTAAAGCCGGAAACAAGACTTCAGTTATTACAGGACTGGGAGCTTTATATCGTGCAGCTGCTCTATTTACGACTAATAAGGAATTGTTTGTCGCTTCTACCGGTGATTTCAAAGGATCGGCCGTTAATTCGGATAAAATGCTTTGGAGTCTTTCGGGAAACATTGCTATGATTTACCGGTTATATTTCGGAATGCAATTCGAACCCGATGGCATTCATTTCACTCCTTTCGTTCCGTCATCGATGCCTGGTAAAAAGACCATCGACAATTTCAAATATCGAAATACGACACTGAGCATGAGTATCATCGGAACGGGAAATCATATCGAAAAATTTAGTATCGACGGGCATTCGTCGCGCAAACATGTTTTCCCCGCCACCCTTACGGGAAAACATCATATCGATATCGCCTTGTCCGATAATGATAAAAAAGACCGGTCTATCAATATGCAACCGGTAGAATTTATGCCAGCAACAACTCTTCTGAGACTTTCTACCGATAAAGATTCCGTAATTATCGATAATTTTTCCAACGAAAACCGATATACACTCTGGATCGACGGGAAAAAACAAGGTGATATACAAAACCCGATATACCCGTTACCCGATATTTCACAATTTACACGTATCGCTATAACGGCTACCAATATACGAAACCTAACGGGATTTACCGGTATGCCTATCACCATTTTGCCTGAAAACCAAGAAATTATTCTCGAAGCGGAACAATACGCACCCATCGAAAAATCGAATTATCAGGGATATTCGGGAAAAGGATTTATCGAAATAACAAAAACAAAAAATGTGAGAATCGATATCCCCATTCATATCCCCCAACCGGGATGCTGGTATATAGATGTAAGGTATAGTAATGGTAGCGGTCCTATCAATACGCAAAACGCCTGTGCCATTCGCTCGCTTTATGTAAACGGACAGCTGGCCGGGCCATTGGTAATGCCTCAGCGAGGAAAAGACGAATGGTCGAACTGGGGTTACTCCAATCCGGTAACCGTAGCCTTCGGTCCCGATCAAAATCGAATATCGATACGGTTTAATCCCTCTCAAAATGAAAATATGAATGGAGAAATAAATCGTGCATTTATCGACGCAATACGTTTACGAAAAGCCAAAGACAGTTCGTTTATCCGACTGTTCCCGCCGGCTGTTTTCCCTAAAAACGACTAAATTTCAGAAAATTAAACGATATGAAAAGAATCCTCCTATTTTTAATAATCGCTTTCGTTACGACTCCGGGATTTACTGCCCTGAAAATAAACCGTATCGATCCTGCATTCTGGTGGACAGGTATGCAGGAAAAAGAGTTACAAATCATGGTTTACGGCCCAGGTATCGGGGATGCCAGTGTTACATTAGACTATCCGGGTGTAAGACTCGACAGTATTGTAAAGGCTGAAAGCCCCAATTATCTGTTTCTTTACCTGAATGTATCGGATGTTGCACAACCGGGAACTTTTGATTTGAAATTCAATAAAGGAAAAGAAAAATATACCTATCGCTATACATTGCATAAGAGAGAAAAACATCCTGAGGAACGAGCCGGATTCGATGCCTCAGACGTACTGTATCTTATCATGCCCGACCGTTTTGCCGATGGAGATCCGAAAACGAATGTCATAAAAAGTATGCGTTTCCCTTCTCCGGTTAACCGTAATGATCCCAATGCCAGGCACGGAGGCGATCTTCAGGGAATAGAAAAACATCTCGATTACTTACAAGACCTCGGCGTTACCGCTATCTGGCTGAATCCGGTCCTCGAAAACGATATGCCGGGCGGATCATACCATGGTTATGCAACCACCGATTACTACAAAGTAGATCCGAGGTTCGGGACAAACGAATATTACAAAGGCCTCATACAAAAATGTCATGACAGGGGTATGAAAGTGGTCATGGATATGATTTTCAATCACTGCGGCAGCGAACATATCTGGTTTCTCGATCGCCCTTGGCATAATTGGTTTAATTTTCCGGATGGTTATGTACAAACCTCATACCGCCTCACCCCTCATTTCGATCCGTATGTATCTCAATACGATAAGGATATTACCGACAAGGGATGGTTTGTAGAAACAATGCCCGACCTCAACCAGCATAATCCGCACCTGATGAAATACCTCACTCAAAACAGTATATGGTGGATAGAATATGCCGGTATAGACGGCATACGCATGGATACCCATCCGTATGTTTTTTTCGATAGTATGTCGAAATGGTGTAAGGATGTAATGCATGAATATCCGCATTTCAATATCGTAGGTGAATGCTGGTATAATACCGAAGCAGGAGCCGCCTATTGGCAAAAAAATTCGATTCTCGATACAAAAAGAAATTCGAACCTGAAAAGTGTTATGGATTTTCCTTTACAGGGAATCGTACGAGATGCGTTCACCGCACAAACCGATGCCTGGACTGGACTCAATCTCGTGTACGACAAATTAGCGATGGATTTTATGTACCCTGATCCGATGTCGGTACTTACCTTCCTCGACAACCACGATACCGACCGTTTTCTACTATCGATGCCCAAAAACCTGGGATTCTTTAAACAAGCCATCGCATTTTTGCTTACAACCCGGGGCGTACCACAAATTTACTACGGAACGGAAATACTCATGCACGGAAGTAAAAAAGAAAGCGACGGATTGATACGTCTCGATTTCCCCGGAGGATTCCCCGGAGACAAAGTAAATGATTTTATAGCGGCAGACCGTACCCCCATGCAAAACGAAGCGTTTAATTTTATAAGAGCTTTACTAAAATGGAGAAAAGGAAACGAAGTCTTAGCGAAAGGAAAATTACTGCATTTTATGCCCACTAACGGATTGTATGTATACCAACGGAGTTACGGAAATAAACATGTATTGGTAATTATGAACGGTAACGACCGTGAAATTACCGTTACCATGAACCGCTACGGGGAAATACTGAAAAATGTCACCCGTCTGCACGATATTCTTTCGGGAGACATGATCGCCTTTGCTCCCGAAATGACCTTCGGCCCCCGGGCTCTTTACATTTTCGAATATTAGAAATTACAAAAAATAAGGCATCCTGTGATGGGATGCCTTATTTTTTTGTAATGCCGTCAGTTTTTATTAATTTTTATTTTAAAAACAACCTCGTTGATGCATCTTATTCTTTTAGACAATTGCCATGAAAATATATCTTCAACTTTGACCTTAATTTCTGGCAAATTTTCACCATCAGTAGTCCATATACCAACTAATTTCAAGAAGTACTCAGCGTTTATCAACTATATTTATCATATCTATTTCTTCTTCAACAAACTACCATCAAAGATAATTTTACCTCCATCTACCCACCTGTCATCTTCATCCCACTCTCCTCCACAATGTGTTTGCATACTGCCAACAACGACAGTACTTTGTTCAAGGTCTATTATATCACACAGATAATTTTCATGCAATATTTTTTCAACTCCGTCTTCTACATAACCTTTTATAATATTATCCAGCACAACAAATCTTTTACTGGGAGAGATACGCAAATCCAATTCACCTCCATTTTCATAAGAAAAACCAGCTATTTTAACCGTATCGTTCTCTTTCAGACGTATGATATACGGATTATACCATAACTTAAAATCATTATCATATTTTCGGTATAAAATGGCAAAATGTTCCGACACATTAACAACAGTATCTTTCGACTCAATTTTCGATTGTCGAGGTTGTATATCTGAAGAAACTTTATTATCGCCAAAACAATAAATCGACATACCTAATACAATTGCCGCTAATAACATATTTACTTTCATAACTATTTTTTAAAAGAATTATTATCACTCATTTTTTGATATCTATTAGCCATATCCGTCCCTTTTCTGGTAATACCATAGTCATCTAAAGTACTTTTTCTTTCTTCTTCCATTCTGATGGATTATTCGACACTCCTGGATTTTAAAAAAACAATCTAAAATCTTACCGAAATCGGTTGCTACAAATGCGGGTCTGTTAATATGATGATCCAAAACCGTAGCTTTTCCCAATTTTGATTTCATATAATCTTTTAATGAGTAGCTGTATCCTGATGGTACAACCTTTAAAACTCGATTGTTAAGTCTTGCAATAAAATCATGTATTTGTTTTGATTGGAATACTTCATTTTTAGCGACATTAATTAAAGGTTCAATTGGAATCGCTTTAATCTTCTTTCCGCATGTTAACCCAGAACAATTTTCTCTAATTTCATTTTTCAGGTCTTGCCCTGTTTTATTACTGTAATATACACGCCATTTATCATTTTCCTTCTCTACGGACCAGCCGCAGTTTGTAAATAGCTGTTCAAATAAATCAGGATATTCATCCTTGAATTCAGCCATTTGTGTTGGAAATTCACCATACCCATCCGGGTTGATGGTTTTCTGCATTGCACCCACTGTGACAATCTCAGAGTCATACGACTGAATTGCATCCAGATTGCCTTCATTTTCCGATACTCCCATAATAATGGATTGCTCTTCCAAGGTAATTTTATTGGAATCTAATAATATATTCCAACAGCTATAATCGTTAAGCGTGATACTTCCTCCGTATTTAGGGACATAATTACTGTTGTATTTTACGCATGTAATAGAATCTCTATACTCTATGCCGCATGATTTCCCTATTGCAGTCGGATCTATTTCAACTTTTAAATTGGCAGCGGTCTTTTCTGTCGACTGATTCATATAGGGCATCACGAGAATGTTTTTTCCTTTCCATGATTCAGGCACTGTAAACTTTATGTCTTCGACTTTCATTATGCTTATTCAATGATATAACTGAGTTTAGGCTCTGCTCCAAGCCACACTAACAATAGCCCCAAAAGAAGCCACATCAGATAGGTCATCATTAAACTCCGTAAAAATGGCATCATATTTAGTTATTGTTACTTAAACTATTACCTTGAGTAACATGTGAAACACTTAAGGTACTTTTATTAGATTAATAGTTTTGTCACCCGTTTCTCTTGTGAATTGAGAATCTTGCCAAACTCTCTGCTTTGTTATTGTATTATAAAAACCTAACCATGTATATCTGGCTGTATTATTACTCAAGAATTGAATATGTCCCACTGGGTGCGTCGTTGAAAGATGCGACCAATCCAATCTTTGTCCTCCGATCCCCAACTCTTCTGCCGGAGCGACAAGTAAAATTTGATATGAGTTATTGGGTGCAGATGTATCCGGAACCAATTTTGTATTAATCATAATTTGATCACTCTCCACAACGACATACGCTGAAGAGTCTTTGCGTATTGCAATATATGGGAACGGCTGTTCCTCGCTTATCACCCAAGTCCCAAGGTAGGTGTTAATTGAACTATCTTGTACGCAACTTACTAAAGAATTATCTCTATTGTAAGAGATGTTATCAATAAGGTACTTGCCACCCTCTTTGCATATAACTTTCACTATTATACAATCTTTGTTATCAGGCAACATAACCGTATATAAATTATCTAAAGAATCTATTTTAGCTATGTCAATTTCCGTCAACCACCTTTGGCTGAAATCTTGAGCGTCAACGAATGGATCGAAATCAACGACACTACTCCTTAACTTCATCAACAAACTCGGCGTTAAGTATTTTTCTTTGAGATTTAATAATGACGCATCATCAACCTCATCGCACAGATTTAATGAGATATATTCAGCGTAAAACTCTTTTAACATATCGACTGCTGGGTCTAAATTCCCATCATTAACAGTTTTAGCATTACCCGCAATACAACTCAATAATAGAAATGACACTGTTATAAATAGTAAATTCCTCATAATTAATTTGTTTTTTATTGTTTCCATCTGAAAAACGTATGTTTGGGTTTAATAGTTCTATAGCTTTGTCCTCCCCAAAAATCTCTATGTTCAAAGTCTGATATCCAGTGTTCACCATCGTACATCGCAATATGTCCATGAGGATGGTTATCTATATTTTGAATAACAACAATATCTCTTTTTTGTGGTGTATATTCTTCTGTTGCTACAGTTGAGAATCCTATAGTTGGTAGAAACTTATCATAATCTTTAGCAGAGTTTGGTCTTTTTTCGGTTGACAATCCTCCTGCTTCTATTGCAATCCGAACATACTTAGCGCATAAACTTGTGAGTTTGTCTTTTTATTAAATATCAATTTTGCTACAGCTTTGTCAATATTATATTTTGAATCAATGCTACAAACTTGATTATATTGACAACAACATTCAGAATAAAAATCCTTCAAAAATCCTTGTTTTAAATGTAAATCGGACTTCACCGACAATTCTTCTTTGTAATATTTATCATATAGAGCTAAAGCTTCATCCATAGTTTTTGCTGGTTGTCCATATCTTCCTGGTGGAAGACTAGCCCATTCATACGATCCATATTTTTCCAAAGCCTCTTTAACATTTCCACCTGTGATCAATTTTAATATGCCATTACGTTTATACCTCAATATCACTAGGCATATCAAATCTTGGCTTAATGGAGAAAAATCAGTAATCTTGTGTTTCTTTAAATAGTCCTTGCTTTCAGTATATTTGTCATATAGATTTGATGAAGAGTTTTTCGACCAACCATTTAACTCTTTATATGTGTAGCCCATAATCTGGTAGGCCCCGGCAGCAGTTGATTTTAAACCACTTTTTGAAATTAAAATTTGTGGATGTGTAGACCAACCTTTTTTATAATCTTTAATAAAAGATTTGCCTCCAAAAAGCTTCTCATATCCCTCCTCTCCAACCGTTCCTTCTCCTACCCTGAGCATCCTCATAAATGCTCTTACTCGTTCTTCACAAATACAGTCACATTTTTGCGTGTCTTTAATAGATGTTTCAACAGATAAACTAATTGATACTTTCTCGGTTGATTGATTGAGATATGGCATCAAAATAACATTTTTCCCTGACCATGATTTTGGAACTTTAAATTTTATAGTCTCGCCTCTGTAAGGCTCATTTTTGTCAGTTGTGAATACCTTCTTTTCCCTGTCTCCTACTTTTACATCCCATTTGATAGAGCGTTTCTGTGCCTCAGTAATTTTATCGGAAGGTTTGTTGTATCGTGTCACTTTACACTCAACGATACCTTCAACTTTTACACTTCCTGATTTGTCCACTTCCTTTATTAGAATACCTGCGGTCGATACCTTCTCTTCAATAAAACAGGTCAAGCATTGTTGCGGATACATTTTATAGCTATCTTTTTTTATAAAAGCTCTAAATACAATCTCTTTACCAGCATACTTATCAGTTATTTTATAGTTTATAGCCTTCCCTGTGCCGATAATTTCAGGTGTACCACCTTTCGGTATTAGGGTCTCTTGAATGGAAGGTGCACTTCTTTCTATATTTTTTTGTTGAGTGAAAGAAACTGCCTCTAATATAAATTCTGTCCCCATTTTCAGTATCTTTAATAATTGCTCATATACTTTATTACTTAATTTGATTGTTTTTTAGCATCTAAAATTATAACTCACAGTAAAGTTATCTAATCAGCCGCATAAGATATTTTGGTGACAGTATTTTTGTCCTTTTGCGTAATTTCAAAACAGGTAACCCCTCCTGGGTAGTCAACTTCTATTAAGAGGTCATTTGTTGTTTTATACTTATAATAAACCTGAATATATTTATCCACTTCAGAAATGTATTCGATGTCTTTTTGGGGTAGTGTATCTTTCAGATTCTCATTGATTCGCTTAATAATATCATATACTTGTGTCATATTAGCGTTAGGAAAAATGCACTTCTGAATGGTCGTGTATCCATCATCCTCTGAATATTTCTCGCATTTTAAACCTTTCCAATCTGTTTCATTCACAAATAATTTAGGTTCATCACTATTCGCTTCACTCACATGATTATTTGTGTCGGAGTTTAAAACGCAAATATTAACTTTACTTTCTGTTTGTGAATCTGTTTTCGTTTGTTTATTTTGAAATGACCAGCACCCGCTAAGCATTATTAGTCCCATGTACGCTAAAAATATTCTTTTCATCGTAGTTTATTTTTTAAATGTATGATTATAGCTTTCAATAAGTATATCTTACGGATCTTGAATATCTGATCATCGTCAGAATAGCAGACTTCTTATTTCTATGTAAAGTAAAGCTTTTTAATTAAAGGTCTCCGAGATAAGTTTTTTATCAATCATTCTATCAACTTCTTTCTCTCTGTTGAGCAGGGTTATCCGATTTTAGGATAACCCCATTATATCGCATCCTGCATTTTATCCGAAATTGATAAAACCTTCAAACAATTGATTACTGAAATATAATTCTCCGTTTTGTTCACGACCATAGATTTTACCTTCTCTGGCTAACCATCCGATCGCTGAAAATAACGATCTCTCATCGATAGCGAGACTGCTCATAAGCTGAGATATCGTCATTTCTCCCGTCTCATTCAGGATGTTCCATAAACGTCCTGCATTTTCTCCAATCGTACATGTAATCATAGTATTATTTATTAAATTTTTCTCTTAAAGATATAAATTTTTATCTACATTAAATAGCGATTTAAGAAAACTACAAATTTTAACTCGCTTTTTATGAATTTTTCAATCATAAAACTGTTTGTACGAGATCGGTCAATCCGACAAATTATCACTTTTAAGAGTATTTTTTTGATAAAATCAGATTTTTTTACGAAATTAGTTTTTCGAATGTCATATAAATTTTAGGAAATGATCCTCGCCAGCATTCAGGACATCAACGACTGGTTATACACCAGTCTGTATGTGATATATTTTATAACCATAATCAGTACCATTATCGTAGTGATTTCAGAAAATCGGAACCCGGTAAAAAGTATTGCATGGATCGTCGTATTGCTTTTTCTGCCGATTGTCGGCATCGTATTTTATTTCTTCTTCGGGCAGGAATACCGGCGTCAACGCATGATATCACGCAAAGGAAAACGCAAATTATTACGAAATATTTCTTACGGAGAATTCGATACTTCCGAATCGCAACTCTCCGATTCGGCCAAACAACAAATAAAGCTGGGATTTAATCTTAACCAAGCCCTATTATATCCCGGAAATAAAGTAACTATATATACCACCGGAAAAGAAAAATTTATCGATCTGAAAAAAGAACTGCTGAAAGCCAGTCTCTTTATTCACCTGCAATATTATATATTTAATGACGACGTACTCGGACACGAAATCAGGGATATTCTTATCGAAAAGGCAAAAGAAGGTGTAGAAGTACGTGTAATATACGACGATGTCGGATGCTGGAGAGTAAAAAACAAATTTTTTTCGGAAATGATCGATGCGGGGATCGAGGTAAATCCTTTTTTTGAAGTGAATTTTCCGCAATTAGCCAATAAAATCAATTATAGGAATCACCGAAAGATCGTAATCATCGACGGGAAAGTAGGCTTTATCGGCGGGATGAATATCGCCGATCGTTATTATAACGGCGTTTCCTGGGGTATATGGAGAGACACCCACATGCGTATCGAAGGGCCGGCCGTACAAGGTCTACAGTCGTCGTTCGCGGTAGATTGGTGCTTTACCAGTCGCGAATTGCTTTCGGAAAGTATATACTTTCCTTCAGTGGCTCCACAAGGGAAAATAGATATTCAAATCATAACGAGCGGCCCGATCGGAGAATGGAAAGAAATATCGCTTACTTTTTTAAAAGCTATCGGCAACGCTAAACAATACATTTATATACAAACTCCGTATTTTCTTCCTACCGAAAGTCTGATGAAAATCTTACAGGTTGCAGCTCTTGCTAAAGTAGATGTAAGACTGATGCTACCGGAAAAATCCGATTCTCCCGTATTACAGAGAGCCTCCCACTCTTATATAACCCCTATGTTGAAAGCCGGAGTGAAAGTGTATTTTTATCAGCCCGGATTTTTACATGCCAAATCGATCGTCATCGATGACGAATTTTCAACGATCGGATCGACTAACCTCGATTTCAGAAGCTTCGATCACAATTTCGAAGTAAATGCTTTTATGTACAATAAAGAGTTGGCATTAGACATGAAAAACATATTCTTGAACGACCAGAAAAACTGTCGGCGTATAACGTTAAAACATTGGATAAACCGACCGCTACAAAAAAGAATAGTAGAATCTGTAGTACGACTACTCAGCCCTGTGCTGTAATTTACAAAAAAACGGTTATTCGCAAAATTCTTCCGCTGGGTTTATTATATACAAATGTCGTGATGAGCGGGTAAAAGCCGTATAAAGCCACCGGTAAAAATCGAGGCCTAAAAACTCGGTTCGTATATATCCCATATCGATAAACACATTTTTCCATTGTCCGCCTTGTGCTTTATGACAGGTTACAGCATAAGCGTATTTTACCTGCAATGCATTATACCATGGATCTATCTTCACTTTTTTCAGCTTTTCCCGCTTCGTCGTTATATCAAAATAATCTTCATATACCGACATAAACAGCCGGTTATTCATTTCAGAGGTTAAAGCCGGAGCCTCTGTCGATAATGTATCGAGGATAATTTTACACTCGATTTCCACTTCATAATCGGGAAAATACAGTGCAACATCCGCAAAACGGAAACCATACATTTCCCGAGTATTTCTCACTTTTACTACCCGGGCTACATCTCCGTTGGCGATAAAATCGATCTCTTTATATTTCTCACTCCAAAAATAATTATTCTTGGCAATCAATAACATATCTCCGGCCGTAAGTTCTTCATCCCGGTACAAGATCTGGTTACGTATTCCCTGATTGAATATATTGGCCCGTTTATTAGAACGTGTAATTACGATCGTTTCATCCATTCCGTCCCGATCATACGCCGTTGAAATAGTTTCTACCAAAAACTCTCCGGATACTTTCTCGATGTCCTGAAAAGAAGAAAACCAGATATGGGGAATCGCTGAAGGATCGGAAAACATCTGTTCTCTCAAATGGGTCGCATTAAAAAGTATTCCCGAATCGCCTGCCTGCCGGGCAACGGTATGCAATTCGGCATCGAATACTTGCAAACCGTATCCCGAAAGGACGTTCTTATCGAGTGCAGGGCTGTTTTCCTGTCCCACCGGCGGCAACTGAGCCCTGTCTCCTAATAAGATAAGACGACATCCTTCTCCGGAATAAACATACTCTATCAGATCATCGAGTAAACATCCCGAACCGTATACGTAAGTATCTGAAGATATATTCGATATCATAGAAGCTTCATCTACGATAAACAAAGTATTTTTATGCAAATTATCGGTTATCTGAAAACCATCGTAATCACCAGTAAAACTTCTTTGCCGGTATATTTTCTTATGAATCGTATAAGCGGCATGTCCGGCATATAAAGAAAACACTTTTGCGGCACGCCCAGTAGGTGCAAGCAAAACAGCCTTTCGCTGAAATGTCCCAAGCGTTTTTACCAAGGCACCGACCAATGAAGTTTTACCAGTTCCCGCATAACCGGTAAGCAGAAATAACGATTCGTCGATTCCTTCGAACAGGAAATCGCACAATGCCTCGAGCATTTTCTCCTGCCCAACATTAGGAAGGTAAGGCAAATTACTTTTTACCTGTTTTAGGAAATAATCTTTTATCATCTTTTTCTAATAAAGTCATTTACAAAAATAGTGCATACGGTTTTCTTTTTTTACTTTTGTAAAAAGAAAATTAGAAAACTAAACGAAAGCCTTATAATAAACCCGTTATGACAGAACGTTTTAATCTTGAAACAGAAAAGACCGGGCAATACATTCTACTCATCCGTATAGAACCCGAAGGGTTCTGTTTTGCCGCTTATAATCCGGCTGTAAACGGGTCGTTTACCTCTTACCGCATACCGGTAAATAAAAACGAAGATCTTTTAAAAGTACTCGAAGAAGCGGTTTATGAGGATCCTGTATTATTATGTCCGTTCCAAAAAATCTATATCCTCTTGCAAACGGAACGGTTTACTTTCGTTCCGCAAATACTGGAAACCGAAGGTGAAACTGAGCCTTATTATCATTACTGCCACACCGAAAAAGAAGAAAATATTCTCGAAAATCGATTGGAAAAAAACGGTATTTATAATCTCTTCGGTATAGATAAAGATTTATACGCGTTTCTTCAGCGGACCTTCGATAATCCAATGATTCTTCATCATCTGAGTCCGCTTTGCGAATACTTTTATACCAAAAGCCGTTTAGGAAACAATGGAAAAATGTATGTAAACTTACAAAAAAAGCAAATCGATATTTTATGTTTCAATAAAAAAGGCCTCCTTTTAGCCAATACTTTTCCGTACGAACACATAAACGATGGAGCTTATCATATTCTGAATGTTTGGCAACAAATCGGGTTAGACCAAATGAGAGATGAAGTGCAATTAGCCGGAGAAAGCGAACCAAAAAAAATGATCACCCATATCCTACAGGAATATATCAGTTATGTTATTCCTTCGGTATTCCCAGCTCAATTATTTAAAATGGGTAAAGGAACCATGGGAGTCCCTTTCGACATGATTATTACTCCATTAAGCGGATTATGACAACCTATAAGGTTCAACGCTTTTCCGAATTATAACTTTTAATCTGTGTATTTTATCAAACCATAAACAAAAATCCGGTATTTTTCCGAATTAAATTCACAAATAAAAAACAGGAGCTTTTCCCAAAGCCCCTGTCCTTTAAAATGATCTATTCACTACAAAAGTATATATTATTTTATCCTTTTATAGCCATATACGGCCAGATCGCCGAGCTGTTCCTCTATACGCAGCAACTGATTATATTTTGCCATACGGTCAGAACGGCTTAAAGAACCTGTTTTAATTTGTCCGCTGTTGGTTGCTACGGCAATATCGGCAATCGTCGCATCCTCGGTTTCACCCGAGCGATGAGAAGTAACGGTCGTATATCCGTTACGATGAGCCATCTCGATAGCGTCGAGTGTTTCACTCAAAGAACCGATCTGGTTTACCTTAATCAAGATAGAATTGGCACAGCCTTCTTTGATCCCTTTCGATAAAAATTCGACATTGGTAACAAATAGGTCATCTCCAACCAATTGACAACGGTTTCCAATACGTTCGGTAAGTTTTTTCCAACCTTCCCAATCATTTTCACTCATACCGTCTTCAATAGAATCGATCGGATAAGTATCGATTAATTTTTCGAGATAATCGATCTGTTCGTCTGCTGTACGTTTCACCCCTTTATCACCTTCGAAAATCGTATAATCATATACTCCGTTCTTATAGAATTCAGAAGAAGCGCAGTCCATTCCGATCATTACATCTTTCCCGGGAACATAACCGGCTGCTTTTATCGCAGCGATAATACTGTTGAGAGCATCTTCGGTTCCGTCGAGAACCGGAGCAAATCCTCCTTCATCACCCACAGCCGTACTCAAACCACGATCGTGAAGCACTTTTTTCAAGGCATGGAATACTTCTGCCCCCATACGCAACCCTTCGCGGAAAGAAGAAGCCCCGACCGGACGTATCATAAATTCCTGAAAGGCAATAGGGGCATCGCTGTGCGAACCACCGTTGATAATATTCATCATAGGTACAGGCATTACATAAGTATTCACACCACCAATGTAACGGTACAATGGAATATCGAGATATTCAGCAGCAGCTTTCGCAACCGCCAAAGAAACACCCAAAATAGCGTTAGCACCGAGATTCGATTTGGTTTTCGTTCCATCGAGTTTCAACATAGCCGTATCGATTCCTCTCTGATCGATTGCAGGCATACCCACAATTGCCGGAGCGATTTTTTTATTTACATTCTCTACTGCTTTTAAAACACCTTTACCTCCGTAACGTTTTTTATCCCCATCTCGCAACTCGAGGGCTTCATGTTCACCGGTAGAAGCACCAGAAGGAACAGATGCTCGTCCGATAATTCCCGACTCTAACGTAACTTCTACTTCTACTGTGGGATTTCCCCGGGAGTCAAGTATTTCCCGAGCCCATATTTTCTCTATTTTCATACTCGTAATTATTTAATAAATTCGAAATTAATGTTTTTCCAGATAATTGGCTACACCTTCTTCGGTTGCCTTCATAGCTTCTTTACCTTTACTCCAGTTAGCAGGGCAAACTTCTCCATATTCTTCAAAATGCTGTAAAGCCTCAACCATACGTAATGCCTCATCTACATTACGTCCCAACGGTAAATCATTGATCACGCAATGCCGTACAATTCCCTCTTTATCGATGAGGAATAATCCTCGATAAGCCACCGGAGCCCCTTCACACTTCCAATTTCCATTTTCATCCGGAGCATATTTACCGGCTAAAACGCCATAACTTTCTGAAATAGATTTAGAGAAATCAGAAACGATAGGATAAGTAACACCCTGTATTCCCCCTTTATTTTTAGGCTGTTGCAGCCATGCGAAATGAGAATATTCCGAATCGACCGAACAACCGATCAATTGCACATTCAATTTTTCAAAGTCAAACAGCTTTTCTTGAAAAGCATGTAATTCGGTAGGACATACAAATGTAAAATCCATCGGATAAAAGAACAATATTACATATTTTTTCCCTTTAAACTGGCTCAGTGTAAAATTATTTACAAACTCATGTCCGTTTATGATTGCCGTACTGTTAAAATCAGGGGCCTTTCTTCCAATTAAAGATCTCATAATCGATTTTTTTAATTAATAAATTACTAATATATTAACCGAAATTTGTATGTACTGGTTTTGGGAAAAATCAGTTAATATGCTTTTCCGGAAATATTTCTAACTTTTATTTTTTCGAGGATAAAATTACTCGATCTTAAAAACATTTCCTATCCCCATTTGTAGGTATATATCATAGTATAACAAATAAGATAAACTAAAAGTTTATTGGGCGTAGAAACATGCTGCGAAGCATATACAGTCATTTGTGATTCCTTTTTTATTTCGTATCTTTGTCACCAAAGATGATGAATTGCATCCGAGTACACTTAATTTTCTTCATTAAAACGATAGAATAACCTAAAATTCGGGAAATTAAGAATAAGTACAAAGAAAGTATTTACGACTTGCAGACAAAAGTCGACGGACAGATCTCCAACAAACAAAGTACAGCATTATTTTATGTAGTAATAGCTTTGACCTTCACTAAAGGATATGCTGAACAAAGAAATAATGTATTTGCACCGTTCAGAAATGGTTTTGCAAAAACAAAATTGTCTCGGGATATAACGACATTTTTTTAATTAATAATTATGAGAACAATCGTTTTAATCTTTTGTATTATGGCAAGCATGATAAGTTGCAAACCAACAACGAATAATTTTTCAAAAGCTGAAAAAATTTCTCTTTTAGACACTTTATCCCACAATTTTTCTACAGATATTGTCGATTGGGTAACAGAATATGAACCCAATGACGAATTACTCATCGTATCGATGAGTTTAATTTCAGCCCCCGCCTTATTAGAAGAATATAAAAAAACAGGCGGTATCGAAAATTCACCCTCAAATACAAGGATAGACGAATTTATCCGGCTCAAAATACTACCTGATTATATGTTGACTAATGAAAATAACGATACCTTAAAAATTAGGTTAACAGACACTTCGGAGTATTATTTTAACGGCGGTTTCTCTTTTTCGGGACTCTCTCTTTGTGAAAAAAATAACGAATTATATTTCAAACACTGGATACGGCTGGATTTGGATGCCGCCTTCAAACAACTGAAAGGATATATAAATATCATGTTGTTTTTCCCTGAAAACAACATGAAACGAAAGATAAGAATTCCTGTAAACGCCTCTGTTTATAAAAAACTTAACAATTTGGAATAAATAAAATATCATAGACGAATAAAAAAACAAACATAACCGAGCCATATGAAAAAAATAACTCTTATCTTTTTATTAATATACTTTATGAATACCATCGAAAACAATGCGCAAAGCCGGGAAAATTCCTCGCTTAACCAACTTTTCATCGATTTTCTGAAAACAGAAACGCTCTATCATAAAGATGCGGCATATTACCCTTACCCCTTCGAAGATATCGACTGCGGACATCTTTACAAACGCCAGGAAGTAAATAGCACCGAACAGATGAAACAACTCATAGCAGAAAGTATCGCTTATGATAGCAGAGACTCTACCATCTATTACAAAGCCAAGCTCGAGTTGCCTCATTATATTAAAATCGATGTACTCGACAATGAACATTATCATGCCGAAGCCTTCGTGAACCAGCCAGACAGTAGCGCTACGCTGCATTTTAACGAAGCATCCATAGGCATACCCCAATGTTTTGATAAGACTGAAATTACATTGCTCGGAATCGAGGGGGACGTCGCTTATCTTCTCCTGGAAGATAAGAGCAAATCGATAGACTACTCCTATACTCGACCGGGATATGAGTTCGATGACGACGAACCGACTGAAAACGAAAAAACGGAATGGAAGTGGAAACCTTATAGAGAGGGCTGTAATATAGACATCATCTCTATTTGCGGAGATACCGATGATGGGATTAAATACTGTCAGATGGGGCGCCTTTCGGCCGTAGTACGTAATAATAAAGGTGCGATACTTGATTTCCAGTCCCTTTGCGAGGATTTTCGCCACTACTTGTGGTATCGCAACATGGATGTGGTTAACAGTTACACGGCAAAAGCCTTCGAAGAATTACAACAGCGCTTTGCTCCGATAGACGGCGGCTATCTACATTATCCGTTATATGTGGTGAGACTGCAAGCTTCGGGACACGTCGACAACCTGGATGTTACCGTTCATTCCCATAGCGTGCGCCCTCTTGTTCGGCTGGAACTGACCGGAAAATTCGTACCCCGTTACGACCATTACGCAGATGAACCCACGTTAGAAGAGATGATGCACCAAATAGCCACCATTCGAAACAATAATGCCGACAGTCTGCTGCTGAAACCTGTTGTAGCCACCTATGCCTATCATCCTCAACGAAATACCCTGGCCGTAGTCGCTTATTTGCCATTCTGCTATAATACCCAGAAGTGGGATGCCAGACTGCAATTTTCGAGTCTCACGATTAATTCAATAGAAGGAATCGTTACTCTGGAAGACGATGAAATAGTACGGGGACGTTTAGATAACAGGCCCTATTTATCCCAAGGACCATACGGTGATGCTATAGACATGGTAACCATACCCACTCCTATTAGCAGTAACGACACGCTTCGGGGTGAGTTACGATATTATTATCCCGACTACGAAGCAACCCGCTACGACCTACCCCGGTTACCTATGGGGTGGCGTTACGAAGAAGAGAGCCATACCTTATTTATCCCTCGCGATGACTTTCATTATTTCGATACCAACAACGGGTACGACGACCAAGGCAAATACAATCCTACTATCGGCGATATCATTCGCACCGACAATGAATACGGGCTGGTATTTGAACGACCGCTTAAAACGTACATCGTCATCAAAAAGGTAAGAACCATAGGGGGTACCGTTCCCTTCACCTTGGCATTGCCGGCGGGTCCCCCGAAGTAGCAGTATGAATATTAATTGATAAAAATCATCGGGATCACATAACCTGCCCTCCATAAGTAAACCATTAAAATGCATATAAAAACAATTATGAAAAAACAGAATTACTGGATGTGGCTTTTCCTAAGCTCTGTGGCGACATCGGTCGTAAACATCGGGATCTTTGTATGCTTCGGATGGTTGGAAGGCTCCTTTCTGGTTAAATTCGGATTAGACCTATTGCTTTCGGAACTGATCGTAATACTAATATTATACCGACTGATAACGGCCTCTGACCGGCCGGTATCGAGAGGGAAATGTGTATTGTTTGCCGTACTGGGACAATTCATCAAAGCCTTCCTCTCGTACGTATTACTTTTTATCTATATCAGATTTATATATTTAAATGTAAACGAACCCGCCGCCGGCAATATCGACGATTGTGTTGAGTATGCCCTCGATAGTTATACGAAAATATCGATTTACAGTATGTTTCTGAGAATATATATCGTATACTATTTAATATACCTGTTTTGTTCGACAATCGCAGGTATTGTCATAGGGTTAGCGCTCTTCGTCCTACAAAAAACGATACGCGAAAAAAAGCTGATCCAAGACTGATACCGGTACAAAAAATAATCGATATAAAACAATCATGAAAAAAATAATGATTATGATTCTATTCGGAACAATCGCGCAAACGGGAATCGCGCAAACGGCAGAACGCTGGTATGCTTTTCAGGACCAAACACAACTATACGGGTATAAAGACGCTAACGATGTAGTCCGTATCAAACCCCGTTTTACTACAGCTCCAACCAATTTCGACAACATAATATGCGTCGGGCAATACCTTGGGAACAATAACAAGGAAGTCGTCAGCTTCGATACTTATTTTCTTACCAAATCGGGACGCAGGATAGATCACCATCTATACATTTCTAACCGGGGAATCGTCGATTCGGAATGCGAAGGTTTTATCCGCTATCGACATTATAACATGTGGAAATTGCCGCAATTTACAGGACTACTCGATCGCAACGGAGATATTGCGATCGAAGCGAACCGATTTAACTATCTTTCGCGCGTACAGAACGGTTTGTTATGGGCCGAAGAGGGCGCCGTTTGTAAAACCTCGGCCGATGGACGTCCTACCTGGGAAAACGGTTCCGGAATCATGCTGATAGATACGACCGGACAGGTATTGATAAATGCCGACGAATGCATGGTCGACCAATATGATATGATTTACCTCAAATTACACACCTGCCGAATCTCCCCCTCTCCCCACACAGACAGCACCCGCGTAAGTTTTATGGGAGTCAACGGAGAATACTATTCGTTTGTAGACTACCGCAAAGAATTCTTAACGTGGATTAAAGAAAGGGCAAAAGATATAAACGAAAGAAATGTCGACTCGATATTGGGTCCGCAGATAACCCTACAACTTCATAATGGAGGAGGGCCGCTTTATTGTCAACCGGAAAATCTCGAGCCGAAATATAAAAATTCATTGATACAGGCCATCAACGCCATAGCAAAAGGAGAGGCCATGCATGGAATTTCTCAAGCAATGTCGTATTTTTTTGTGTCCGACTACTGGATAAACGAATTTGCAGCATCCGGAAAAGGTGGAAACGAATTGCCTACATTCGAAATTTTTAAGGTGGTCGAACCCGCAACCTCCATCCGGGAACATTATTATTTTCTCGATACGAAGCAAGGGTTTAAATTATCTAAGATACAGATGTATTAGATCAATATAAAAGAAAAGAAAGGTCATCCGATACATACGGCAATAAGAGGGTATGGCATATGTTTTTGTCGATAAACTCTCACGTGGTTTTTGTCGTTTTTTCTCCTTATCTTTGAAGAAAATTTAAAAATTACTTGTATGCGTATTATCAGCGGTAAATACGGAAAGCGGCGTTTCGATGTGCCTACCAACATAAAGGCGCGGCCGACAACCGATTTTGCCCGGGAAAACCTTTTTAATGTTCTGGGAAATCTCATCGATTTCGAAGGAAAAACCGCACTCGATCTGTTTGCCGGTACGGGTGCTGTCAGTTTCGAATTATGTTCGCGCGGGTGTAGCCGGGTCGTATGCGTAGAACATTACGGAGTACAATACAATTTTATCCGGAAAGTACAGCAATTACTGGGCGATAAATCATTACTTCCGGTAAAAGGAGACGTATTTAAATTTATTTCCTCTTGCCGAGACAAATTCGATTTTATTTTCGCCGATCCTCCTTACGATTTGCCTCAGTTAGAGAAAATACCCGAAATGATTTTAAAATCGGAATTATTGAAGCCCGACGGATTACTCGTCGTAGAACATTCGCGTAAAAACGACTTTTCATCTCTTCCCGAATTTATACAACACCGGGAATACGGCAGTGTAAACTTCAGCTTTTTCAGAGTAAAAGAGGAGGCTCGGTAATGGCGAACCTAAAGGGATTCCTCGCAGGAATCATTTCCTCTTCCACCTTCGGTCTCATTCCGTTGTTTACTCTGCCGCTAATGGCACAAGGAATGGATTTCGACTCTATTTTATTTTATCGTTTTCTGATAGCCGGGATTTCGATCGGGATCGTTTTACCGCTAAAAAAAATATCATTCAGAATCAGCAAAGCCGAATTGCTTACATTATCGTACCTGAGTATTTTTTACGTAGTCTCGGCCATGTTCTTATTCTGGGGTTACAATTACTTGCCCAGCGGAATAGCCACAACGATACATTTTCTGTATCCTGTATTCGTTACCCTTATCATGTTCCTATACTATCATGAAAGACTTTCGGTAATTATTATTACAGCCATTATAATGGCGTTTTTTGGAGTAGCTTTTCTCTCGATCGGAGGCGCGGCCGAAAAAATCGATATGGCGGGCATCGGAATCGTGCTTATTTCGGCCATCGGTTACGCATTATATATCATCAAGGTAAGTAAATCGAAAGTACGTAATATGAATGGCAGCAAACTGACATTTTACGTACTCCTTATCGGGGCGCTTATCTTTTACATTCAAACTTTAATAAAAGGGACTTTTCAGATTATCCCCAATACCCAATCACTCATAAACATCTTACTGTTAGCAATTCTACCTACCGTCATATCGAATCTCGCACTCGTTTATGCCATTAAACGTATCGGCTCTACACTCACGGCCGTTCTCGGTGCCATGGAACCGCTCACTGCACTCTGTGTGGGGATATTGGTATTCGGAGAACCGATCACATCCCGTATCGCTACCGGATTTTTACTGATTATTTCGGCTGTAAGTCTCATCATTCTGTCACGACCCTTAGAAAAAATAATACGGCAATTATTTTTCAGGCTACGTCAATGATTACCATAATGTATAATCAGCCGACCGTTTTCGGTATTCGTCAAAATAACTCAACGTCAGACGGGAGAAAGCATATTGTCCGATCTCATTCATCGAAACACGCTTATATTGTGAAAGAGTTTCCGACTCTTTTACGATTTCGATGGTATAAAAACGGGCATGTATAATCCGATGAGAAAGAACATGCCTGCGGCAAACCGGAATCCCTGAAACGACAACCTCATCTGAAGAAGGCAAAAGTTTTTTATATCGGGGCATTTGTACAAGTTCTTCAAAAGAGACCTCTTTTTCGGTCTCGATAAGAACCAATTCATATAAATTTCTCCATATATCATTTTCCGACCTACGATTAATCCAGGTATCTCCATCTTTAAGAATATGCAAATAATTAAAATACCGGGGTTTCACTTCTGTCTTTCCCTGCTTTACGGGATAAGACTCTACATTTCCATCGGCAAAGGCCCGGCACTTAACCACCAGCGGACACATTTCGCAACGAGGAGAGCGCGGTACGCATTGTAACGCACCCAATTCCATAATAGCCTGATTATAAATCCCCGGACGATGACGATCGAGCAAATCATCGGCTAAGGAAAAAAACATTTTTTTCCCGGCTCCGCTATCGATAGGAGTATCCAAAGCGAATAAACGGGATAATACCCGATAAACATTTCCGTCGACAACAGCATGCGGTAAACCATATGAAAAGGAACAAATCGCCGCAGCAGTATATTCGCCTATGCCCTTTAGCGAAAGTACTTCTTCGTAAGTTTCGGGAAATTTACCTCCGAAAACAGTCATAATCTGATGAGCGGCCGCATGCAAATTACGAGCTCGACTGTAATAGCCCAGCCCCTCCCAATATTTCAGTACCTCGTCTTCGGGAGCCTCGGCCAAAGTGGCTACGTCCGGGAATCGCCCTACAAAACGATTAAAATAATCGAGCCCCTGCGCTACTCTTGTTTGCTGTAATATTATTTCCGATATCCAGATCAGATACGGATCGGCGGTCTCCCGCCAGGGCAGCTGCCGCTTATTTTCTTCGTACCATTTAACTAACGGACCCGATATCGACAAATTTTCATCGTATTGTATGCTCATACCTTATTCTTTGACCGCTGCAAATGTAACGAAAACCCCTGAAACCCTCTATCGTTTCTTTTTTCTTTTAACGTTTCACGATTCGACAATATTATCGTAAGTTTGCACCTATTTTAAATCGAATATTTTATCATTATGGCTAAAAAGAAACAGGTAATTTTCAGCGGAGACTGGATGGGTATGCATCCTTACCAGTCCTCTGCCCCCACCGACTTGTATTACGTAAAACTCGCCAACCGGATATATGAAGCCGCCGACGTACTTTTTCTTTCGGAAGCCTATCATAAACTATATCTCGACGAAGACGAGAAAAAAAGATTTTGTTGCACTTTAACGGCCTATTTCGAAGATATTATTTCACAAACAGGAATATTTACCGCATTTACACGGGAATGCCTGAAACGAACCGGAAAACCTTTGCCATTTTATACTTGCGAAGACTATGCTGAAGATGAAATAAATACCTGCGACCTGCAATTTATTATCTGGCATTTTTTTATGCAACTCGATGAAACAAATATTCCTTATTCTCCGCTCGACCCTTTATTTACTCAACTGGCTACAACCGTTATGCAAATTCTCGATGCAGAATACGAGACCGCACCTGAAAACGAAAAGCTAAAGAAATTTTTTCTGCAACCGAACCTTACGAGCCGCAATATAGAAAATTGGTTTTCGCGTATTTTCTGGACAGGCAGCGAATCATATTTATTCCAAGAAAACGGATTGCGTTTACAAATCGACGCCGACGATACGGTCGATATGGCTAAAAAAGAAAATATGGAAGACCGCATACCCGAAATGATAAACATGCTCTGCAATGATTTCGCTTATAATAACGTTACCGAATTTTTTGCGTTACGACCCGCACAATGGCTTTCCCGTATTCTCGGCAAATCGGTCCCGGTGTACGAATGTCTCGATTCTCTTAGCCGCAAATATTCCGGATATTTCCGCTACATAGAAGAAAAAGAAACACATACCCGGTTTACACACATCGCTACCGGTAAAGAAATAGAAATCACGAACCGGTCTCTAATCGGATTTCCCCCCGAGATGAAAAATGAAAACCGTATCTTATTTTTCGGTATCGTAAAATGGGATAACGACTGGTGGCTCGTAGGAGAGGCCCGCTCCTATGACGGATCGGAAGAACTGGCCGATGAAATTACCGGGCAAGAAGAGGAATATCATCTTTTCGACGAAAAAGAAGAGTTACCCGAAAACGAGCAAGAAATTATCCTCAACGATATTCTTACCGATACACAAGATGAAGAAGGCGAACCGCTCTCTCCTACTGAAGTAGCTTGGATCGCTTTAAAAAGCGATGAATTAGGCAAATCGTTCTTCAAAAACGCTTACCTGAATAACAGGATACCCGAGTTGGCATTCGAAGGGGAAAACGGCAAAATACTCATAAAAGAAAACCTCGATTTTATGCTCGACTATATAAAACGATAAAACAAACCATCTGAATCCATAAAAATGAAAAAACAATTATTTGTTCTTTTGCTTCTATGTATCCCCTTTTCATACATAAGAGCCGCGCAAGTAGATACGTTAAAAGTTTACAGTCCCAAAATGCAAAGGGAAATTAAATGTGTAATTATACTACCCGATACTTATTCCCAAAAAACGACAGAATTGTTTCCTGTTATGTATCTCCTGCACGGATACGGAAATAATTATAAAATCTGGATCGAAAAGAAGCCGTCCTTACCCCGTTTAGCCTCTTCACATAACATGATCGTAGTTTGCCCCGATGGAGAAGCGAGCTGGTATTGGGATAGCCCGATAAATCCTTCTTCCCAATTCGAGACTTTTCTCTCGAAAGAATTGGTAGAGTATATCGACAAAAATTACCGGACTATCGCCAATCGCAAAGGACGCGCCATTACCGGTCTGAGCATGGGAGGACACGGAGCCATGTGGACTGCAATACGGCATCAGGATATCTTCGGAGCGGTAGGCAGTATGAGTGGAGGCCTCGATATACGTCCCTTCCCGGGTTATTGGAAAATGAATAAACAAATCGGCGAATATAAAGACAATACAGAACGCTGGAATCAGTATACCGTCATAACCCAACTTGATAAACTCACCAATAACAGCCTGGCCATTTTTATCGATTGCGGAGTAGGCGACTTTTTTCTACAAGTAAATAAAGATGCTCACAATATGTTATTGCAAAAAGGAATAAATCACGACTTTATTTTACGACCGGGAGGCCACGATTGGGATTACTGGACAAACGCAGTCGAATATCATATGTTGTTCTTTAAAAACTATTTTCAGGGGAAACATCCTCTTGTAAAATAAGAAAATGATTTGTTAACAAAATGAGATATTTCACATAAACATAGTTAAATCGACACGAATTTTTATACAAATCATTTGCAAATACAAAAAACGACCTTATATTTGTACTATGTTTTTTCATAGTATTAGATTTAAGGTTTACAAAGATTGGGTTGTCGGGATGACAACCTTTTTTTATTTATTCCTGTAATTACTAACGAATTTCCCCTTGCACATATCATATATCACGAATAACCACACGATCATACAAGGTAATGCTTTCAGTGCGTAAGGGCGGATGTACTCCATACGAATAAACCGGGGGAAAAGATCAGAGGAAGAAAATCCTGTAAATATCAATGCAAACAACAGTAAAGCCAGATTGCTATATTTCCACCCATGTCTTTCGGGAGTAACCAGAAACCAAATAATCACTCCGGTAAAAGGAATAATATAAGTACTCGATTCGCTTCCGGTACTAAATAATACGGTAAACAATAATACCGATGAAAGCAGTAACATCTGAAAGCGTTTATCTCCGTATCTGCTGATACGCAAGTAGGGTAAGAAAAATAATACTAATCCGGGGACAATAAGCCAAAGGTCGCTATATGCCGCGTTACCCGATATCTTTCGTACCATTCCCAGAAAGGATATATTTTGCATGGGAGAAAACATGTTTTCTCCGTTTTTTATCTGTAACGACTCATACCATCCGGCATATTGCTGAAGGATATAATCGGTACCGAAAAAGAGCATCGGCAATACCAACATGACAACCGCCCAGAATATACAATATAAAATAAAATGTTTTTTCTGCTTGGAAAAGAAAAAGAAAGCCAAACCCACAATTCCGTACAATTTTACAAAAGTACCCGCCATAATAAGGAATGCCGCCCAGAAATCACGCTTATCCCGAATCAAGGTATAAGACAAAATCAGGATGGCGGCAATACCGAGATTCAACTGTTGGTTTACGACAGATGCGAAAACTTCATTTACCGTCAACCAATAAATAAGCGCATGCTGCCAGCGTTCGAGAGGCAACTGTTTTACGGCCCAATACAACAGCATCACATTCCCGGTCACCCACAATAAAACACCCCAAAAGTCGGGTAATACGGCAAACGGAGCTATAATCAGAGAAAAGAACGGCCCATAATGATTTTTATCGAAATACAACTCGGGATAATGTCCATACAAAGAAACACCGTCGACCGCATGCCAATATACATTCTTAAAAATAAGATAGTTATTATAAGACCCGGGGCCCTTCAAAAATTTCAATACCACACCGGTAATGGCTAACACAAGCCATAATACCGATGTGGTACGATAATCAGAAAAAAACGGTTTTTTAAAAAAACGCACTATACTACGCATCTGCTTTCCGATATATTCCTGTTAATTTTATTCCGCAGGGAGAACGGTATCCGTTTTCCCCTCAATTTTCTCCTCTTTATTTTTTAAATCATATTCGTAAGCAAGCATGCGATACGATACGGCAAAACCGACAGATGTTACCGCCATGGTAACGAAAATACCCACGATAAGCGCGATAAAGCCTACTATATTAATCAGAAGGAATACAATACCCAACGCTACCAGTTTACCGAATTTGCCGCGCGTAATCTCCCAACTTCTTTTCAAAGCCTCTACCGCTCCCTTATCGGTATCGACGATGATGATGGGCGCATACATAAATCGTATCAAAAACAGCAAAATAGCGACCCAGAAAATAGCCAAAGGGATAAGTATAATCATAGATTTGGAAATCGATTCGGGATTCATAGCCGCCGCGTAATTATGCGCACCGGAAACCAAAACGATCAGTAAAAATACAAACGTAAACAAAACAGAAACGACAATAATAAAACCGAGATAAATAAATACCAGAACTAAATACGTCTTTAATTTCTTTAACCCTTCCTTAAAAGCCGAAAATTCGGCGTCTTTACCGTCGACAATATCGAGACATAACTTATAAAAGCCCAAAGAAAATACCACCGAAAACAACAGCAAGAATAACATCGTAACCCAAAAACCGAAATCAGGTTTGTTCGACGGCAAAAACGTAAAATATACCGCATAATAAATCGTTGTATAAGCCAGAATCAGCCCGCATAAAACCACGAGGTTATTTTTCGCCAGCTTCCAGCCTGTTTTTACCGAATCTCTTACCGAGAATAATAAATTTTCCATAAAATCTGAATTTGTTAATTTGATACGAATATAAACCATTTTTTCGAAATTACCATATAAGAGGCGATAAATTGATCCGGTGATCGCATTCAGGCCTTCCGCTTTATTGCTTCTTTAAAGATAACGTTTAAATTTGTAAGATCTTCCAATTTTCTTACGAAGGTTGCCATGCCATCTGCAAGCAGAGGCAAAGAGGTTGTACGATGCCGGACGAATAGTGTAGTGGCAAATGAATAGACATAATCACTTTCATTAGGGTGAAACACTTGCCTCATGCATATACCTTGGATGTCGATAAGAGGGAAAGTAAGAAGCCCGTTATCGAGGAGTAGACAGCAGATTTTGAAGAGAAAAGCATGGCCTAAAACAAATTTATTAGTAATAATGTTATTAGTAATAGATATATTACTTATCTTTGTGCTTGGAATTACATTTGAAGATTATGGAGAAAAAACCTTTCATATTCGGTGTTGCAACATCGGGCGATAATTTCACCGACCGGGAAAAAGAGACCTCTCGACTGGTATTGAATTTCCAGCATGGAGTGAATACGGTATTGATCTCGCCTCGCCGTTGGGGTAAAACCTCTTTGGTGCAGAAAGCGTGTCGCTTGGCGCAGTCCGACAAATTGAAGGTCGTTTATATCGATATTTTTTCTTGCCGTAGTGACAAGGATTTCTATGACGCATTTGCTTCGGCCATTCTCAAACAAACCTCTTCAAAGTTGGATGAATGGTTGGAGCATGCCAAATTATTTCTTTCACGAATCAGTCCTAAAATATCGATGGGAACCGATCCGATGACGGATTTTTCAATATCGCTTGAAATGAATCCCAAGAGCAACGAGATCGATGAAATCCTGCAACTCCCTGAAAAGATAGCGCAAAAAAAAGGTTGTAATATCGTTATTTGCATCGACGAGTTCCAGCAAATTGCAGAATTCAAAGATTCCAAAACATTCCAGAAGCGGTTACGCTCGATCTGGCAATTACAGAATTCGGTATCTTACTGCTTATTCGGCAGCAAAAAACACTTGATGAACGAACTTTTTGAAAAAAGAAGCCTTCCGTTCTATAAATTCGGAGACGCTATCTATTTGACAAAAATCGGGACGGCGAACTGGGTGGATTATATTTGTGGCCGTTTCGAAGCTACGGGAAAGCGGATTTCGAAAGAGTTAGCCGAAAAAATCTGTCAGAGAGTGGATAATCACTCTTCGTATGTGCAGCAGTTGGCGTGGCTGGTATGGATTCATACGGATAAAGTTGCCACGGAGAAGGATTTCGAGGAGGCATATCAGGATATCATCGACCAGAATACACCGTTGTTCGAGAAGCAGACCGAAAGCCTAACGACCTATCAGATGAATTTTTTGCGAGCCATTATTGATGGAGTCCATAGCGAATTTACCACGCAAGAGGTTTTGCAGAAATATCAACTCGGTTCATCGGCTAATGTCAGCATCGTAAAGCGGGCATTGGTCAAGAAAGAGCTTATCGAGATCGAAAAGCGTCAAACCATTATTCCCGATCCCGTGATGAAGGTGTGGTTAAAAAGAGAATTAGGTGTATAATTCTGCGACTAAATAATTCTAAAAGAGAAAAACCGGCAAGGTAAAATAAGACGGGATTGGCCGCAACAAGACCGGTTTCACTGTGATTATATGAGTCATGTTCCTAATTTCGGCTTGCTATGCCGCTATACTCTTGCGGAATTGGTCAAAAGAGCATCTAAGAAAATTAATTGAATCAGTATCATGAACATTTCCCAGTATAAATAGTAGGTTTATGGAAAAAATAAATGTAACAGATCTCGATGAAAACTTTTTTGAAACCATCGGGAAAGAATGGATGCTGGTAACAGCCGGAACAAAAGAAAAATTCAATACGATGACTGCCAGTTGGGGAGGAATCGGTTTTTTATGGAATAAACCCGTTGTTTTCGTTTTTATCCGACCCGAACGATATACCTACGAGTTTATCGAAGCCAACCAAGATTTTACCCTCTCTTTTCTCGGAGAAGAAAACAAAGGAATACACAAAATATGCGGAAGCAAATCGGGGCGCGATACCGATAAAATTAAAGAGACCGGCCTCATTCCTCGTATTACCGAGAGAGGAAATATCATTTTCGAACAATCGCGCCTGACACTCGAATGCCGGAAACTGTATTATGACGACCTGAAAAAAACAAATTTTATCGAGACCGATATTCCCGGAAAATGGTACAACGGCGCGGGATACCACCGCATGTATGTAGCAGAAATCGTAAATATCCTGAAGAAATGACCGGAATAAAAGTGACTGTTTCCGAAAAGTTTTTATCGGTATGCCCTCAATTCGATGCTGCCGTTATAACGGCTAAAGTGCATAACTCGGCCCTTAACCCGCGGCTTTGGCAAGAAATCGACGCAGAAAGTCGAAGGATTAAGGAAACCTATACTTTACCGGATATCAATAAACGGGAAGCGATACGTTCTACCCGAGCGGCTTACAAAGCATTGGGAAAAGATCCCAATCGCTACCGGCCCTCGGCAGAGGCTCTCTGCCGACGTATCGTAAAAGGAATGGAACTGTATCGAATCTCTACTTTAGTCGATCTTATCAACCTGGTATCGATGCATACCGGTTTTTCAATCGGAGGGTTCGATGCAGAAAAAATAAACGGCGATCTGATTTTGGGAGTAGGAAACGCAAACGAAGAATTCCAGGGCATCGGGCGAGGATTACTCAACATCGAAGGTCTCCCGGTTTACAGAGACAGGACCGGGCCTATCGGGACTCCCACCAGCGACGAAGAACGTACGAAACTCACCCTGGCTACTCGTGAAATACTAATTATCATCAATGCCTACTCCGGCGGGGAGCAACTCGGAAACGCAGTAAGGCTTACCGGCTGTTTACTTACCGAATATGCCGATGCTAAAGAATTATCGTATACCGAAATATTTAAATAATACCGAGCACCTGTTGTCCTGAGTCCCTTTATTATCGTGAATGACAGCAATAAATCCCCTGCCCGTTTCACTTCGGGTAATCGCCCCATAATCGTTTACGCCTTAGTGACGTCCCGAGAGATCCCCCGGTTCCGCCTCATAATAACAAGAGGGGGACATCTCCCTTCAATAATCGCTGACGCATCGGGCATTCCGAACGGGGAGCGGTTTTGAACTGTTGTACCATTGAGTATATACGGCAAGATACGCGTCACCGGTAGCCGGAAAGCCGAAAACGACAGAATATGAATTACCACTTGTTGTACTTTCTGTCGAAGACCAGTATTCCCCCTCTATCATGGGATGAGCGGGATAAATGGCGTCGACCGCTTCCTGAAAGATGCGTATCATCAGCAATTCCCCTACGGTGGGCAACCGCCAACTTCGCCCGCCCGTAGTTAACCCCCGGCAACCGGCGCCGGCGACAGGCTTGGTAAAATCGGCTTTAGTATTATAATTGGCGGCATCTTCAAAGCCCGACACATTCGCCCACGTACCGGGAGCGATGTCGGCCGGCGCCACGATAAACCGCGCCGGTACCCGGCCGTTGATATTCGGGTTGTTTTCATTTCCCCCGCTCGTGTTGTGGCGTATCGTGGCCCCGTTCCTCATCAGATTCGTACCGAAGGGCCATACCGCCGCATCGGGCATGCCGTCGGCATAAAATACCGCTACCGGGGCACTAAAGCCAGGGAGCGTCTCTTTTAGGATGTACTGCGCCGAGGCTCCGGTAAAACCACCCGCGTAAAGGGCTGCCGCGCACAGGCATATCCGGTATAAAATCTTATTCATTTCTTTACGTTTCATTGTGTTGTTTGTTTCCCGATTAATCATTTATCTGGCGTACCGCTCTCACATAATACATGATATTAAATGTATTTAAGGATATAATTGAACTTTTAACATCCGCACTATAAGCATACGGACCGCTTTCGACCTTATACAACAAATTACAAGTAGATGACCAAATGCCGAAACGCCCTTCCTCGGAGGGAGGAAATATGTTTTTCGCAGAAGCCACCCCAATTGTCTCTACGACAGAGGGCAGGTACCAGTCGGCGGGGCTATACCCATCGGAAGGCTGCAGCCCGTTAAGCCGATAACAAGCGATCGCCGGCCGGATTCCTATCCAAGGATCGGGTTCCGCCATAGCGGCTTTCGTATTTTCGAAACCATCGGTATAAGAAGTCATATTCCTTATAATATCTAAAGGAAGAGTAGATCCATTACGGGTAATCCAAAAACTCATACTCGAGGGAGAACTACCGGGGGGATTAATGGGGTCTGCAAGAGGTAAAGAATATACCTCTATGCGTTTGGCGTACCGGAATTTCACGGCCCCTGCATCGTTAACAGGCACCTCGCCCCCGGCGTCGTTCCAGGCTTTCAACCCGCCGGCAAAATATCCCGGAACAACTCTCACCACGTGAGGATCTTTTTCAGAAACCCCTTTCAGGCGGATCGTATAATTCAGTTCGCAATTGGGCTGTATGCTGTAACTTTCTTCGAAATTCATCCCGAGGGGTATTTTGTACACCACCACCTCTTTTCCCACCCCGCCGACCACATTTTTGGCGGTTATCTGCAGGTAAATGTTCCCTACCGGGGCGTTATTTACCCGTTCGGTAAACGATGTACCGGGTACATCGTGTTGCAAACTCACGGGCACGTAGGTCGACAAGGGTGGTAACTCGCCTCCCTGATGCCCCGTCAGCAGTGCCAAGCCTACAGCATTATAAACGTTCGGAAAAACGGGTATACGCCCCATAATGTTGTAAAAACTTATATCCGGAACAAACACACTCACATCCCAGGTATTGAATTTTGCTTGCAGGGAATCCTCTACCTGAATATTGAAATTCATTTTCGAGACGGAACGCAGCAACGGGATAGAAACCTGAATGGGATTGGCGGCGGTAAGCGTTACGTCGGTCTGCCCGCAAATAACAATTTTATCTTTTTCCGGATTACCGTAAGTGTTTAACGGAAATCGAGGCATTCCCGTCGAAAGTTTAAAATCATTTTGCAGCGTCTCATAAACACTATACCATCCACCTACATTGAGTCGACTAAAATCAGACTCGAGCACATTGCCGATAACCACGATGCGTTGTCTCCCCTCTTGCTTGTTAAGGGTAATGCTTCGAGGGTCGATCACCCCGTCGGGGCAATTGACATACTGCTTGCTTACCAGTTTCGATTTAGCGGCCGTCCCGTCGAACTGGAATACGGCGTATCCCCACACAGCATATTCGAGTCCCGGTTCTCCCGCCCGCGTCCCGGAATACGCCGCCGTATCGGGGACAACCGTCAGTTCTACGTCCATCACGGGAGACGAAGCCCTTACCGGCCGGAAAGTCTCTGCGCTACGGCCTTCCGTTCCCGGCAGCAGGTTATACGCCGCCAGGTCGAGCGAGAGTTGCACCGTTACCGGATCGCCTATGCCTCCCGATGCCGTCGTTTCCGCCTCGGGAATGAGTTCGTCGTTGCATCCGGCGGCTAAAGCGGCCGTTATCAGCAGGCCGGTTATGATTCGATTCTTCATTGTGTTGTATCTGGTTGTTATGTATTATTTATTTGTTTATTATCCAATTGCTTTACGCTGTCCTCCTGAGCGAATAGCGAAATCCCCCCGGAGACATCACCCCGGCAGCAGCGTCGGTGGGGAAATCGCCCAATGCCATAGCGACGAGAGCAGGACGATTACCCAAAGTGACTCTCATCAGGGGACCCTTCGCAGGTCGCTCAACATGACAGGGGGTAATGGTAAGGTCAGGAACAAGGAAATGCGGTAACCAGAAATTCCGTTTACCGCTAACGTAGCGTTTATAATATAAGAGCTTGCTTACATCACAATTGTGTGTGTGTGTGTGTGTGTGTGTGTGTGTG